>JAKSTS010000015.1 GCA_024402455.1 Treponemataceae bacterium | reverse complement strand
GAGCGTTAGATTCAGTGGAATCCTGTCTGGTAATGTAATACTGATTGGTGCCCTTTTTCTCAAGCATCTACTTTCTCCATTACTGGGGATGAACCAAATCTGTCAACGGCAGTTTTTGTTTTTGATTATTTAATGAATATGCCCGATATTTCTTTTCTGCACAAGCCCTTGTGCAGTTTTTTTACGTAAAATAATGCATTTTTATTATAATCTTTTCGCTTATTTTGCAAAATATGCATAATTCTGCAAGCAAACCGATTTTTTTGCAATTCAACTGAAAACACGACACGGAAAACTAGAGAAAACAGTTTTTGGAAAATTAAAAAAAAACAGAAACAGGCAAGAAAAAGCTAAAAATTAACCCTGCGCATATTTTCAAAAATCTCAAAAAAAACGCAGGGTTCACTATTGTTTTACAGAATGTTTTTATACAAACAGACTTCTATTCAATTTCTGTTTCTGCAGCAAGTTTAAGCTGACCATTTTTCTGCATTGCAGTAAAAACATTTTCTGAACCTGCAAGATGACCGCAACCGACAAAAACAAAAGTAGTTCCGCCATCTTTTATATATTGTGCAATCTTTTTTGCCCATGCTTCGTTGCGAGCCTGCCATAGAAACCTGTTGTACCGTTTTTCATAGTCCGTTTCGGCACTGTTTTTAGAATCATCAATAAGCTGGTCGATTTTTTCATAATCGTTATTGATATATGCATTATAAAGACCATTTATTTCGGTTAACGCTTCTGCCTTTTTTTGCTGGTCTAAGAAAATCTGAATTGTTCCAGAAAGTGCTTCAAGCTGATCATTCCAGTCGCCAAACCTGACTAAATCAAGCTGTGTTTTTAATTCATCTAAACCTGCTGTTTTATAGCCGTTTGCTGCTGCAAGATTTACAAAATAAGTATCAAGCGCTTTATTTCCATCAAGCTTTGAATCTGCCAGTGTTGATGTAGAAAGAACAGAATTGATAACCCATGGTTCAAATTTAGCAAAATTTTCAAGCATTTCTGCATTTATCGAACCTGCAAGAAAATCATTTTCTTCTTTGGACAAATCGTTTCTAAAATCTCTGTTTGCAGCAACTTTTGCACTTTCAATCATCATTTCAGAAACTTTCTGAATAATTACAGCATAATCATCTGAAGCAATTTCGCCGACCCTGCGGTCAGCACTCAAAAACAGCTTTTCAACTTCTTTTGAAACAACAAGACGTTCATCTCCAACATGAATTGTTCCCTGAAGATAAACTGTTGAAGGATTTCCATTTTTATCTGTTCCAGAAATTTTCCAGAGCATACGTTCCTGTGTTTTAGCAAGCTGAGCTTTTGATGCAGTTCCGCTTGTAGCGCACGAAACAAAGAGCATGGAAGTAATCAATAATAAAATTACTATCCGCTTAAATTTTTCCATTCGAGTTCTCCATATAAACTATTTTACTTAAAAACAAAAATTGTCTTGTTTTTAAATTGAACCTGAGCATATATACATGAAAACCATTTGTCAAGTTTACACGACAATGTTAATGCGACAAAAGATTTTATCCGCCCGTCAAGGCGGGCTATGTTGATTTTTTTATGAACGTCTTGAAAATGGCGCGGTATCGGTGTATTTTATAGAAACAGGCTGCATTCTGTGCGGCTGATATATTTTTTCATTTTAGGAAGTGTACCGATGGCATTTATTGATGATTTGCTGAAAAAAGCTAAAGCTGCAAATAAGACAATCGTTCTTTGCGAAGGCGAAGACAAACGAGTTGTTGAAGCAGCTGCAAAAATTGTAAAAGACGGAATTGCAAAGATTATTCTGGTTGGAAATGAAGAAGAATGCAAAAAAGTTGCTCCAGGCGTTGATCTGTCTGGCGTAAAGATTGTTGACCCGGCAACAAGCGCAGATGCTGACAAATATGCAGAACTGCTTTTCAAAGCACGCGAAGGCAAAATCAACAAGAAAACTGGTGCTCCAGAATACGCTGATGTTGCTGCTGCAAAAGCTTATATCCTTAAAGACCGCACAATGTTTGGTGCACTCATTTTGAAAGCAGGAGACGCAGACGGTTTCGTTTCTGGTGCATGCCACTCAACAGCAAATACAATCCGCCCTGGTCTTCAGGTTATCAAAACTGCACCTGGAATTAAGACCGTTTCTTCATGTTTCATCATGGTTGCTCCAGAAGGCGGCAATAAATATGTTCCAGAGGGCGTTGCATTGTTTGCAGACTGCGCACTCTGCATTGAACCAACAGCAGAAGAACTCTGCGACATTGCAGCTGCAACAGCTGACACAGCAAAGAAAATCGGCGGCATTGACCCACGTCTTGCAATGCTTTCTTTCTCAACAAAGGGAAGCGGAAACGACGACAAATATTTGAAATCTGTTCCAAAAATGCAGGAAGCACTCAAAATTACACAGGCTGCACATCCAGAACTGGCAATCGACGGCGAATTCCAGTTTGATGCAGCAGTTGCTCCAGAAGTTGGCGAGCTTAAAGCTCCAGGCAGCAAAGTTGCAGGACATGCAAACGTATTCATCTTCCCTAACATCAACGCAGGTAACATCGGCTACAAAATCTGCCAGCGCATGGGCGGCTGGATGGCAATCGGTCCTGTATGCCAGGGCTTTGCAAAACCACTCAACGACTTGTCTCGCGGCTGCAATGTAGACGACATTGTTGCTACAGTAGCTGTTACAGCTTTGCAGGCATAATCTGCTGAAAAGCAAGAAAACAAAAAAGGCGCGCTTCAATTTGAACGCGTCTTTTTTTATGCACTTTAAAATTAATGCAGCAGTTTTGCCCGTAATGTAGAAGCAGAAATTGAAAAGATAAATTCTATAATTAAGGCAAGAATGACAAAAACAGAAAAGCAAAAAAGTAAAAAGAGCAGTTCAAACATTTTCTGTTCAGTTTAAAATACGGTATTTTAAGCTGAATTTCTTGACGCTCATAAATACCGTATTTTAAACGTGGAAGCAGTTTGCTTTAAAATATCGTATTTTAAATGAAAAGAAGTCTTTTTGTGGATAAATACGGTATTTTAAATGAAAAAGAAGTCTTTTTGGAAATAAATACGGTATTTTAAATGAAAAAGACGTCTTTTTGAAAATAAATACGGTATTTTAAATGAAAAAGACATCTTTTTGAGAATAAATACGGTATTTTAAACAAAAAAGAAGTCTTCTCGCAATAAATACCGTATTTTAAACGGAAAAGATCTCCGCTTTAAAATACCGTATTTTAAATAAAAACAGACATTCCGCCGTCAGCCTGCTCAAGCGGCACAAATGATGTATCTTCTATATAATGATTTCGCATTTAGTTTGTCCAAATATTTTGGTTTTATCCAGCAAAAGACTAACGGCACTGTTAACGCCGTTAGCAACCAGTTTATGAGAGCTACATAAACTGGTTATGACTGATACAAAACAGATATTTATTTGAATGTAATTTAATAGCTTTATAAAATTAAAAATAACTAAGGAAAATAAAAATATTTTACAATAATTATTGTCATACACAAGCTATATATCATCATAGCAATTAAACCGATGAAAGATTTACGATCTTGCAGTGTAACATCATTATTTTCTTTAATAAATTTATATTGCGTACAAAATTCAAGAAGAGCCCCTAAAAACATCAAAATTGTATATAATATGTCAATCTTTACAAAATCCTTAACAATACAAGATTGAATTATAAAAGCTAAAAAACTAAATATTGTTAATTTTAATCCTATTTTTTTTAGAATAATCATTTAAATACCATCCCTGCTATTGTATCAATTAAAACATCTGCTTGCATTAATGACAAACAGCAAGTTTCTGCCAGACTGAATCTGGCATATCAATATTAAAAAAAAGCCGGTTCGATTTGAACCGGCTTTATATTTTAGTTGAATGTTGCAATTGTGCGGTTTGTGCGCTCAAGTGCTTTTTCTTTTCCGAGAATTAAAATTGAACCCATCAAAGGCGGAGAAACTCTGCTGCCTGTTACGGCCATTCTTATAGGCATCATAAAATCACCAAGCTTTATGCCGAGGTTTTCTGCCATGCTCTTTGCAAGTTCTTCCTGTTTTTCGTGGTCATCAATTTCAAAAAGTTTTGCAATAAATTCTTTTGAAGCTTCAAGAACTTCCTTTGTTTTTGCTTCATCAAGACGCTTTGGAACAATTTCTGCAACTGGTGGAACAGAAACATTTTTGAAAAGGAACCCGACCATTTCAGCAGCATCTGTAAGGAAATGCAGACGTTCTTTGATAAGCGGCATCAAAGCCAGAAGCTTTTCGCGGATTTCTTTATCGCTCAAGTTTTCAGCTCCTGCAGCAAGTGCAGAATCTGCAATGCAAAGTTTTCCGTCTTTAAGGGCAATGCCAGAATATTCAGGTCCAACATGAGGAGCCGGGAATTCTTCACTTGCATTAATTGGAATTGCTGCGTCACCTGTGCCTGTAATGAACGGAATTGTTGCTTCAAGAAGTTCTTCGTCGCTCATAAGGCGCATATACTGACCATTGAACCATTCAAGCTTTTTATAGTCAAAAACAGCAGGTGCTTTGTTTAAATGTTCAAGCTTAAACAATTTTTCAAGTTCGCAAAGCTCATACATATCGCGGCCGTCTTCATAAGAACAGCCGAGCATTGCAACATAATTTATCAAAGCTTTTGGAAGATAACCGCGTGCGCGGAATTCGTTTACGCTTGTTGCACCATGTCTTTTTGAAAGCTTCTGTCCGTCTTTTCCCATAACCATAGGAAGATGACAGAAATCAGGATAATCCCAGCCGAATGCCTTGTACATAATTACATGCATTGGTGTTGAAGGAATCCATTCCTGTGCACGCATAACGTGGCTGATTTTCATAAAATGGTCATCAACAATATTTGCAAGGTGATATGTCGGGAAACCGTCTGTTTTAAGCAGAATCGGGTCAGGAGAAACATCTTCGTTTTTCCATTCAATGTCGCCGAGAAGTGCATCATGGAAACGTGTTTCACCTTCCATTGGAACTTTGAGACGGATAACATGCGGTTTGCCTGCATCAAGGTTTGCTTTTACTTCTTCAGGTGTAAGATGACGGCATTCGCGGTCATATCCTGGAGGCATCTTGTTTTTAGTCTGAATCATGCGGATTCTTTCAAGGCGCTCTTCATCGCAGAAGCAGTAATAAGCCTGACCCTTTGCAACAAGCTCTTCTGCATATTTTTTATAAATATCAAATCTTTCAGACTGAACATACGGGCCGTATTCGCCACCCTTTGGACCGCCTTCGTCCCATTCAATGCCAAGCCAGGCTAATGTGTCATAAAGATTTTGTACATATTCTTCGCCATAACGTGTGCGGTCTGTGTCTTCAAGTCTAAGAATGAATTTGCCGCCGTTTGCACGTGCGTATAGATAATTAAAAAGTGCAGTTCTAACACCACCAATATGCTGCATTCCTGTTGGAGATGGTGCATAGCGCACTCGGACTTCTTTATCTGCCATAAAAACCTCTTGCTAAAGATGAATTATGGCAATACTTAATTCTTGCCATAATCATATGATACGAGTATTTACTATACAGTTTTTAACAGGTTTTGTGAATATCCCGTTATATTTTTTGCAATTACAGCTGAAAGATTCAATTTGAAAATACTTTTTCAATTTCTGCAATGTACATTTCGTGAATGTCGTCTTTCCAGAATGCATTGCGAAGCTGTTCGTCTTTAAGGCTGTCTTTATTCATTGGCTGCGAATATAATTTTCTGCAGACAAGCACAAGGCGGCTTTCTTTGAACCAGACAGTACCTTCGCCTTTTTCTACAGAAAAACCGCAGGCTGCAACTTTGTCTTCGTTGCGTCCGCTTTTGCTGCCGCAATAATTAAGCTGCTTTCTAAAAGAGTCGTCCATTATGCAGATAGAAAATTTTTCGCCTGAATCTATAAACTCTTTTGTAAAACGCGACGGGCGTATATAAACAGTCGCAACATTTTTTCCCCACATAATGCCAAGACCGCCCCAGCTTGCAGTCATCATGTTTGTTCTGCCGTCTTTTTCGGCAGTAATAAGCATCCAGTCTTTTCCAATCAATTTAAATGGGTTTTCATTCCATTCTTCAATCTTTATTTCTTTCATAAAACCAATATACATCTTTTTTGCATTGAAATAAAGAAACCTGTGCAAATTCGTATATATCTTAAAAAATCTGTTCTTTACAAAATGAAAAAATGAATGTATTGTTCATTATACTTTTCATACTAAAAATGCAGAATAGAAATTATTCTAATCTGCCAACAGTGTTTTACAGGAGCTGATATGAGCGGAAAAAGATTAAGAAAATCAAATGACAAAAAACTTTGCGGTGTCTGCGGCGGCATTGCAGAATATCTTGATATGGATCCAACAATCGTCCGCATTATATGGCTTGTTTTGGTTCTTTGCGCCGGCACAGGACTTCTTGCATATCTTATTGCAGCATTATTAATGCCAAATTCATAAATAAACAGGGGAATGACTAAAAGATTTACAATATGTAACTTATCAGTCATTCCTTTAATAAAACTGCACAAAAATCCATAAATGAAAATTGACTCACTGTCTCAAGTCGGTTACAAAATCATTCAAGATGAAACTCAATTCTGCTTTGGAATAGATGCAGTGCTTTTAGCAGATTTTGCGTCAAAAAAAATACGCAAAAATTCAAAAGTCATTGATTTATGCACCGGCAACGGCATTATTCCGCTGCTCGTCCACGGAACGGCAAAACCAGCTGAAATTGCTGCCGTCGAAATACAGAAAAATGCAGCTTTACTTGCGCAGCATTCTGTAGAATTAAATTCTTTAGAAACAAAAATCAAAATCACTAACGACGATATAAAAAACGTTTCTGCTTTATTTGAAAAATACAGTTTTGATTTTGTAATATGCAACCCGCCTTATGCAAAAGCCATGCACGGCAAAGAAAGCCCGACCAGTGCCAAAGCCATTGCAAGACACGAAATTTTATGCACACTACAGGACGTTATAAAAAGTGCAGAATATCTTTTAAAACCAAACGGACATTTTTTTATGATACACAGACCGGAAAGGCTCACTGAAATAATCGTCTGTTTAAACAAATTCAAAATGGAAGCCTCTGCAATGCGCTTTGTACAGTCAACGCCAGAAAGTACACCTTCGATGGTTTTGATAGAAGCGCGCAAAAACATAAAGCCAAATCTAAAAGTAGAACCGCCTTTAGTCATTTATAAAGAACAAGGCATTTACACAGATGAAGTTCAGGCAATTTATTCGGGCAGTCATTCCTTTAATGCTTAAATTGCTATATTCTAAACACGCTGCCTGTTTAAACACTCAATTGAAACTGCGCACAGTCGTGCGCTAAAAGCAAAAGCCAAAATTAAGGAAATTATATGAACATAAAAGCCGTAATTTTTGACATGGACGGTGTAATTCTCGATTCTGAATCAATCTGCGACAGAACATGGAAACTTGCGCTTGAAGAAGCCGGTTTAAAAGATGATAAAGACGCAATAAACAAATGCAGAGGCACAAATCTAAAAGACACTTATAAAATTCTTTATGAACTTTACGGTCATGATTTTCCTGCAGAAAAATTTATGAAGCGTTCTTCTGAACTTTTTCATCAGATTGAAAACACAAATGGAATTCCACTTATGCCCTATGCAAAAGAGATTCTTGAATATCTAAAACCGAAATACAAGCTTGCACTTGCATCTTCTACAAGAAAAGCTTCTGTGTGCAGGCAGCTTGAAAATGCCGGCCTAATCGGCTATTTTGAAACGCTTACAACAGGCGACATGGTTGAACACAGCAAACCAGATCCTGAAATTTACAGGCTTTCGTGCAAATCCATCGGATTAAAACCCGAAGAATGTGCAGCAATCGAAGACAGCCCGAACGGCATAAAAAGCGCATTTGCAGCAGGTCTTGCTGCAGTTATGGTGCCAGACAAAGTCGAACCGACAGCAGAACTTCTGCCTTTAATCTGGAAAGTATGCAAAAATTTAAAAGATGTTGAAACAATTCTGTAATCAACTTTGTTAATCTATAAAACCCAAAAATCTTATCTGGAGAAAATATGAAAAAAATAACCGCATCTGTTTTGTTTTTTCTGTTTATTTCACTTAATTTTTTATCTGCAGAACAAAAAACATACATAAATAAAGAAAAAGGCTACAATGTCATTGCAGAAGTAAACTTCGTTGGCGCAAACATTCCAAATGACAAAATTGAAGAATATCGTGCAACTCTTGCAGACTGGAATGCAGACACAGGGCTTTCGACTAAAAAGGTTCAAAAAATTTCAAAAGAAGTAAACTGGGGCTTAAAAAAAGCACTTGCGGACGTAAAAGCAAAAAACGGTCAGACATATGTAATCAGAATTACGCCGGTACCAGAAGATTCAAAACCTGTTTTTTATTTTATAACAGCCTTGATAACAGTAAAAAACAACAAATATGAATTCTGGGATGTTTATGAAACATATGTTTCTTTTGAAAATCAGGCAGAAACAGACAGTCATGAAGACGGCGTTTATTCAAGCCCAGATTTAGGCTATAAAGGCAGAGCTTCGGCAACGCTTGCAGGCAAAAACCTTACAAAAGAATCAATTGAAAACGTAAAAAATCAAATGCTGGACATTTCAAAGAAAAACGGTCGTACTTCAGTTGAAATGCAAAATCTTACAAAAGAAGAAAACTGGCTTTTAAATCAGGCATTAATCAGACACAACCTTAGCAAAGGCGAAACTTATATCGTATCGATTATTCCAGAACCCAAAAATTATCAGGCAGAAATTTATACACTTACAGTAATTTTGACCATAACAGACGTTGACAATAAAATGGGCATTTATTCATACAATTTTAAAGCATACAAACAGATGTAACTGGCACAAAATTAAACAGCCATTGAAAACAGATTTGTAAAACACAGAATTAATCTGCGTTTTACAAATTGAAGGGCTTTTGCTGATGACAGAATCAATATTATAAAAGTATAATTAGATATGTATCTTTCGTGGGCAAGATTTATTTTTCAATCTAATTATTCATCTTTTATTTTAATATTCTTTTTAATAGTTTTTATAAAAACCAACCGCACATTTTCACATGAAAGCACCGCCAAATTTATAATTTCGCTAGTTTTAAGCATGATTCTTGTTGTATCTGACAACACAAGATATTACACGTCACATCTATCTGCTCCAAACATATTCAGATATTTATCTGCAGCCGTGGGTTATTCAATAAGACCGGCAATTATGCTCGTATTAACATACATTGCTGCAAGACATTACAAAACCCAAAACTGGATCATCTGCCTGCCAGTCTGCATCAATGCAGCAATTTCTTTTTTAAGCTGTTTTGGCCCGACAAAAGGAATCATGTTTTATTTTGATTCTTCCAACGTGTTTCAACGCGGAATATTTTCATACATACCTTATATTACATGTTTATTCTATAGTTTTCTTTTTATTTATTATTCTATAAAGAGTTATCGTTTTAATGCTTACGAAACTATCGTAGTTTCACTTATTAACATTGCCGGCTTTATATCTGCCCTCATTGAATCAATTGCAAAAATGGATCTTATTCTTGCACAGACAATGATTATTGGAATTATCTTTTATTATCTGTTTTTAAACGTGCAGGTTTACAAAAGAGACACACTTACTCAATTTGAAAATCGAAGATGCTTTTATCTTGATTTAAACCGTCATTTAAACCAGACCATAATTATTGTAGAAATGGATTTAAACAATCTGAAATATTATAACGACACTTTCGGACACAGCGCAGGCGACAAGGCACTTGTAACTGTTGCAGACTGCATGAGAAAAATTTTTACAAAAAGCGCTGCACTTTACCGTTTTGGCGGAGACGAATTTATGGCTGTGTTTTTTAAGAAAAATTTAGAAGAAGTTACAAATATCGTTGCTTTGTTTCAGAAAGAACTTGAAAAAACAGAATATCGTGTTGCCTGCGGCATAGAAGAACTAAAGCCAAAAGATAATATTGACAGTGTTGTTTCAAACCTTGATAAAAAAATGTACGAAAACAAAGCACTGCTAAAACAAGCGGCTAAATGATTCCGAACAGTTCATGTTCCGCAAAGAAAATTTTCTAGCGGAAAGTAACACGGAAAATACAGCAGGAATCGCCGCTCAAAATTGTTTTTTTGCGTTCCACACTTACATTGCCCTTCCCTAAAAGAGTTTCCCAGATATAAAGCAGATTCTGCCGAGAACATTCGCATTGAAGAGGCGTACTTATGTATTTATTGTTTACAAGTTCACAGCGGCAATGTGTATACATTACATCAAAGCTTTTTCCAGATGGCACTCCAGATTCATCAACAGGTTCATAAATAATATCAGGAGCAAGCTTTTCATGCACAAGTCGAATGCACGCAGTTATGTTTCCACTTGATGATTTCCATGCATCCTGATAAATCTGCATAACATAAGAATCGGCACAGGCTTTTCCACAATGAGCCATAAGCTTCTGGCGTTCTGGCAAAACTAACACATCAAGATAATCTGAAAAGCCGGAAAACCAATAATCAAGAAACTGTTTTTGCTTTTGTTTTGCCATTTCTCACTCCAAATTTTATGCAGACAAACAAAACTGAATTTATTAATACTGTTTCAGTAAAAATTTCCAATGAACACCCCCCGGCGCAGAGCATCGAGATGAATCGTTCTTTCTCATAAGTTATCGCAGTCGGGTTTTATCCCTTTTTATGAAACCTAAAAATCGCAGGTGCAAAACCTTCCGCTCGAATCAAATGATGTTTACACATACTACAACGTTGAACATTTTTCTTCAAGAAAACAATATAATAAAAAACAGCAAAATAATTTAATATTACATTGTTTCTGTCTTTTAGCAATTCAAGTCAGATTAAACATCTGCAGCACAGCCTAAACTAAAAACACTGCAGGAAATGCACTTTTATGCACAATTTTTAGTTTTCATCTTTTGTTTTAAGAACAGCAAGAAACGCACTTTGCGGCAATTCAACTTCACCAATCATCTTCATGCGTTTTTTTCCTTCTTTCTGTTTTTCAAGAAGCTTTCTCTTACGCGTAACATCTCCACCATAACATTTTGCAAGAACATCTTTGCGCACAGGGTTGACTGTTTCGCGGGCAATAATCTGACTGCCAATTGCACCTTGAATTGCAATTTTGAACTGGTGGCGGCTTATTTCATCTTTGAGCATTTCGCAAACATGCCGCGCCCTGTCGTAAGCATTTCCTTTATATGCAAGCTGAGAAAGCGCATCAACAGGTTTGCCATTAATAAGAATATCGATTTTTACAAGTTCAGTCGGTCTGTAACCAATTATGTCATAGTCAAAAGAAGCATAACCGCGGCTGTAGCTTTTCAGTCTGTCATAAAAATCAAAAAGCACTTCAGAAAGCGGCATTTCATAAGTCAACTCAACGCGTTTTGTATCAAGATACTGCATGTTTGTCTGAATACCACGTTTTTCTGTACAAAGCGCAATAATGCTTCCAAGATATGTAGCAGGAGAAATAATCGAAGCTTTTATAAAAGGTTCTTTTGCAGATTCAATGCGGCTCTGTTCCGGGTAATCTGCAGGATTATCAATAAAAAGCTCGTCACCGTTAGTCATTGTAACGCAATAACGTACAGACGGAGCAGTAAAAATTACAGCCTGGTCAAAATCCCTTTCAAGACGCTCCTGCACAACTTCAAGATGCAGAAGACCTAAAAAGCCGCATCTAAAACCATGTCCCAAAGCAATCGAAGAATCTTTTTCATAGATAAGGCTTGCATCATTCAGCTTCAATTTTTCCATGCTGTCACGCAGCTCATCATAATCATTTGTGTCCATTGGATAAATTGAAGAAAATACAACAGGCTTTACTTCCTTGAACCCAGCCAGAGGTTCTTCTGCCGGATCATCACTTGCTGTAACAGTGTCACCAACACGAACATCAGAAACTGTTTTAATTCCGGCAATAAAATAACCTACGCTGCCTTCGTTTATTTCTCCTGTCGGTTCAAGCTTAATTTTGAAAATTCCACAGTCTTCAATTTTATATTCTGAACCACTGCTCATAAAACGGATTGTCTGACCAGTTTTTAAAGAACCGCCAAAAACACGCACATGAACAACAACACCACGATATGGATCATAGTGGCAGTCAAAAATCAATGCACGAGTTTTTTTTGTTTCGTCTGGTTCTGGTGCTGGAATGCGTGTAACAATTGCTTCAAAAAGCTCGTCAACGCCGGTTCCCTGTTTTGCAGAAACGAGCACTGCTGTTTCTGGGTCTAAACCAAGGTCATGCTCAATCTGCTGTTTTACAGCCGGAATGTCGGCAGACGGCAAATCAATTTTATTAATAACAGGAACAATTTCAAGATCGTGTTCAAGTGCAAGATACATATTTGACAATGTCTGCGACTCAATGCCCTGTGCTGCATCAATTAAAAGCAATGCACCTTCGCAAGATGCAATAGCACGCGAAACTTCATAAGAAAAATCTACATGTCCCGGTGTGTCAACAAAATTCAGCTCATAAGTCTTGCCGTCTTTTGCAGTATACGGAATTGTAACAGCCTGACTTTTTATCGTAATACCGCGTTCTCTTTCAATGTCCATTGAATCAAGAATCTGGTTTTGAAACTGACGGTCGTCAATTATTTTTGCCTTTTGAATAAGACGATCAGCAAGCGTAGACTTGCCATGATCAATGTGTGCAACTATACAGAAATTTCGAATAAGAGATAAATCCATTTGCCTATGATATTAAAAATAAGCAGGACTGTCTAGGTCGGTAGCTAACCCGATAAAAATATCTATAAAACCGCTCTTTCGTTTTTTTGCATAGATTTCGGCTGTAACATAGCCTTCTTTTTCATAAACTTTAAATTTAGAAACCTGAATTTTATCACCAGAAGAAAAACCATTTTCATCTGCAATGCTGTTTGGAATTACATTATCTACATAATAATTTTTCTTTCCAAGAGAATCACTGATAGGTTTAAGCTGCATTCCAAAAATCGGCAGAAAATAGTTTTCCATCGTATCCCGCTGATACACTTCATTTGAAGGATATTCAGGGCGAACTTGCGTATATACAACACGTTTTACTTTATTGCCGTTCTTGTTTATGCACTCAAGAGCAATAATCGAATCTGAATATTTGCACAAAAGCTGATTCTGATATTCATCAAGCGTTTTGATTTTTGCACCGTCAATGGCAGTAATAACATCTCCGCTCTTCATGCCAGATCTTGCAGCTGGGCTTCCCGGCATAACATAAAGCACTTCAAGTCCTGCATCCTGATAATAATCATCTTTTTTGGTTTTACCGTAAGCACCAATCCATAAATGATTTATTTTTCCACCGGCATAAAGTCTTGGCAAAATCTTTTTCAAATGTTCAACAGGAATGGCAAAATTCAAACCTTCATAATCGAGCATTCCTGCAAAAACAATTCCCTGCACTTTTCCGTCTGGTGCAATAAGCGGTCCGCCAGAGTTGCCCGAATTGATTGCTGCATCAATTTGAAGAACATTTGTTGTTGCAAGCAAAGGACGCCCTGTTGCAGAAATAATTCCAGAAGTTAAAGTTTTATCAAGACCAACCGGCGAACCGATTGCATAGATTTTGTCGCCGACATCAAGATCTTCTGAAGAACCAAGTGAAAAAACATACGGCGGAGTAATTTCTGTTTTTATCAATGCCAGATCAAGCATTTTATCATAACCGACAACTTTTGCCGGAATGCGCTGTTCAGGGTCGTCTGCAAGTGTAATATAAAGCCGAGAATATCCTTCGTATTCAGGGTTGACCATATTTTCTATGACATGATGATTTGTAAGAAGATAACCGCGTGAATCAATAAAAAAGCCGGAACCAAGCACTTTGTTTGCATAACCGGCTCCACCCTCAATTTTAAAGCCTAAATCAACCCAGACAGTCACTGTACCACGAATAAACTGAGACATTTTTGTTACTGTCTGTGATTTTGCGCCGTCAAGAGAAACAGCCGAAAGCAGTTTGTTTTCAATTTTTTCTAATGTCCATGGTGTTTCTGCAAGTTTTTTAACAGAACATGCATTCAATGCATTATAAACACGCATGGCAGAAGCCCAGTCTTCTTTTTCTACAGACGCATTGAACAAAGAAAAAGCTGCATCCTGAGCTTCCATACAAATTTTCATAACATCAGAATCTTCTGGAGAAGTGCTGTATAAAAGATATGCAAGCCATAAAGCCACAACAGGATTTTTATTAATCTGTTTTTTTATATTTTCAATATCCCTGTTTTTTTTGCCTGCATCTTGATAAGGAACCGGTTGATTCTTGACAGGTTTTGCTTTGTTTTTATCGTTTTCTGAAGCACCAGAAGCACACACATTGTGCAGCATAAAAACAAAGCAGCATGTACAAATAAACCACCTGATTTTACTTATCAACACTCTTTTCAACATCAAAAACTTCCCCAAAATAATAATCACCGATATGCACAGCAAGCAACCTCTTGCCTTCAATTGAATCCAAGATAGAAACACCTGGATCAGGTGAAAGGTTAAAATAATTTATCAATTGCTGTGAAATATCATAGCTTTGGGCTTCTTCAATCCAGAAAAGATTTGCAAAAAATTCATCTTGAATGACAGCCTGTTCCCCTAAAGGTGAAATAATTGCAACAGGAATTCCTTTTGAATTTTTTATTGTTATTTCTTCTTTTGTTACCGGATGAATAAACTGGTCAATCTGGCTGTCAGCACGAATAATTGAACGGATATCCCATGCACCATCTGGTTCCAAATCCCATGAAATTACACGTTCACCGGCACCAAGAAATTCAATAGTTGAGTCTGAACGACCGTCTTTATTGGTGTCATGAATCATTCTTGTACGATAAGTGCCGACAAGCGAATCTTGTGCGCCAAACAAATCTTTACAGAGTTTCTGCTGTTCAAGCGTGCTTAAATATTGCCCCACTTTATACGGATTGCATTCATATGTTTCTGTAAGTTCAAAGAAACCATCATCATCAACGTCAACCGTACGGAACTGCAGTTTGCCATCTTCAAAAAAGCCATAAGCATATGGAACGTTTTTCTGATAATAAACAGCAGTCTGTGGCACACCATCAAGCAAAGAAAATCTTATGCTTCCTTCTTCTCTTTCCTGTGTAGCAATCGTCATGCTGCTTGCAAATGCACGGATAACATTTTCCTGAGGAAGAGCAACCTTTTCTTTTGGACTTGGAATAAAAAATTTAATTCCAAGATTTTCAAACGGAGCCATAACGATGTTCAAAGGTGTCCACATTGTGGAATCTGCCGTAAGTTCATAAACAACGCCTGAATTATTATCAGAAACGCGGTTCATAGACGGATAAATGCCATAATCAATTGTCAGATTTCTTTCTGAAAGTGCAAGACTGAAAGGCACACCAAAATCACAGAAAGCCTGCCAGCTTGAAAGTCCATCTTGATTTGCATCATATCTTATAAATGAAGCACGACCACGTTTATATTCTGCAGCCAAATCAGTAATGCCGTCATGGTTTGTGTCAAAAATAAGCACACCGGCAAAAGCGCCGAGCCACTCTTTTGCTTTTGTTTTTACTTCCGGATCTTTCAGCAAAGAAACAAATTCACGAAGATATTCGTAATTTAAGCCTTTTTCTGCAAAACCAACCATAAGTTCAAATGCAGTATTATCTGAAATAATTCCATATTTAAGAGAAAGAACAGTATGCTGCTCATCTGCAAGACCTTGTGCTGCATATGCTTTTAACAGCCTGCTTCTTTCTTCATTGGAAGTTGAATAATTAGCAGCCTGTACAAGAATTTCTGGAAATTCTCCAGACCAAAGTGTATGTGTCTTCAGCAAAGAAGCAGCATAAATTGCAACTTCTCTGTTTGATGTATTTCTTCGTTCACGTTCCAAAAACAAAAGCTGAAATCTGCCGTCATCCGGATAAAGTGTTTTTGCATTGCGCACAACTTTTCTGGCTTCTGCAAGATTGCCTGAACGATAATAATCTTTTGCACGCACAAAATCTGCATCATTAGAAATTAATTTTGGTTCTGTATCAAGAATTGACAGCGAATCACGCCACTCACAAGTATCAGAAAGTAAATCTGCATAAAGAAGACGGGCTTTCTCTGTGTTGTCCTGAATCCAATTTGGTTCATTTAAAGCTGTTGCAACATAAGAGATTATTTCAAATTTCGGACGATTCAACTCAACAGCAGATTCTGCACACAAAAGCCACAAGTCTGGAATATGATTGTCATAAGACACACCTAAAGAAGCTTTTTCAAAAACATCCAACCAGTGATTCTGCGCTTTTGCATCTTTACTCTGATCAAGACAAATAAGGGCAGTACGGCGATTTGCTGCTTCCAGACGCGGTTCTGCATTTTTATTTGACTGTGCCTTTTGAGCCGAAACCGGTATAATGGCGAAAAACACAAAAATACATAAAGCAACAACATAAGCTATTTTTACAGGTTTTAACGTCATATTCTTCCTCCGTTGTTATCAACAACAAGCTGCAAGAAAACTTTTTTTGTTTTCTCAAAAACTTAAATCTGATTAATTCAAATCATTACCGGCATCTAAAAATTGTTTTAAGATGCCGGCGATTTTTTCGTAACATCACAAGTTAAAAAATCACATTTATTGCGGCTATAAACTTTGCAGTTTTAAAGCCTTTTTTATAAACAACTCTGAAATTTCTTTTAATTTCAGACATTTACGGCTATTTTTTACCGTTCTTTTCTGAATCATCTGATTCATCTTCTTGAGAGAAAAGCAAATCTTTCTGAAGCTCTTTCTCTTTATCTTTGGCTTTTGCCTTAGGTTTTGCAGCAGCCTTTCTTTTTTGTTTTCTTTCTTTTGTTGCCTTGTCAAGCAAAAAGCCTGTTTCTGGAATTGCATCAGGCCGTTCTCTTACAGGCTCAATGTGAAGCAGTGCACGAATTTCTGCATCGCTCAAAGTTTCATATTCAAGCAGGGCAGCACTCAATGTATCAAGTTCATTTCTGTGCATTGTAAGAATGTCAACTGCGCGTTTTTTTGCTTCATCAAGCAATCGCCTTACAGCTTCATCAATACGTTTTGCTGTTTCTTCTGAATAATCTTTATGGCGGGCAATTTCTTTTCCCATAAAAATCGGTTCATCTTCCTGTCCATAGCATACGGCACCAACTTCTTCAGACATTCCCCATTCGCAAACCATTCTATGCGCAAGGTTTGTTGCCTGCTGAATATCGTTCTGTGTTCCAGTTGTCGTGTCATTATAAACAACAGATTCTGCAGCATAACCGCCAAACATTATTACAAGTTCATCAAGAAGAGCACTTCTTGACTGCGAATGCTTATCTTCATCAGGCAAACCGATTGTAAGTCCCAATGCACGGCCACGTGGAATAATTGTTACTTTATGAAGCGGTGTTGCATTTTCGAGAAAATAATATGGCAAAGCATGACCTGCTTCGTGACAAGCAGTCATTGCACGTTCTTTCTGTGGAAGTATCATTGATTTGCGTGCTGTACCCATAAGGATTTTATCGCGTGCTTCTTCAAAATCTTCGTTATCAACATGCGATTTTGATTTTCTTGCAGCAAAAAGAGCAGCCTCATTTACCATATTTGCAAGATCTGCACCGCTCATTCCAGGTGTTGCACGCGCAAATTTTCTTAAATCAACATCTGAGTCAAGCTGAATTTTTTTAGTATGTACTGCAAGAATTGCTTCGCGCTCTTTTATATCCGGCAGAGAAACCACAACCTGACGGTCAAATCTTCCAGGTCTAAGCAATGCAGGATCAAGCACGTCAGGGCGGTTTGTTGCAGCAAGCACGATAATTCCATCTTTACCTTCAAAACCATCCATTTCAACGAGCAGCTGGTTTAAAGTCTGTTCACGTTCATCGTGTCCGCCGCCAAAACCTGCACCTCTTGCACGGCCGACTGCATCAATTTCATCAATAAAAATTATACATGGCGAAAGGCGTCGGCCCTGCTCAAAAAGATCACGGACACGGCTTGCACCGACACCAACAAACATTTCAACAAAGTCACTTCCGGAAATATGCAGAAAATTTACACCGGCTTCGCCTGCAACTGCACGTGCAAGCAATGTTTTTCCTGTTCCAGGACTTCCAACTAAAAGCACTCCTGTAGGAATTTTGGCACCCATTGAAATAAATTTAAGCGGTGCTTTTAGAAAATCTACAATTTCCGCAAGTTCATGCTTCGCTTCTTCCTGTCCTGCAACATCAGAAAATAATATTTTCTTTGAACCGTCATAATGTCTTGCACGGCTCCTTCCAAACTGCATGCTCCGCATGTTCTGTCTTGAATTCTGTCTGTACAAAAACCAGACCATAAGAAACATAAAAACAAGAGGAAGAATTTCAAGAATATAGCTAAAAAAATTACGTTCCCTGTTTTTTCCGCTGATGCTGACATTATAAACTTTAAGCAGCGGCATAAGCTCTGCATCTGAATATGGAATGAACGTTGAAAAATTTCCGTAAAGATTTGTTCCCTTTGCGTAGGTTCCAAAAATATGCTGGTTATCAATAATAACGACAGCTTCAACTTGATTTTTTTTGACTGCATTAAGAAAATCTGAATAAGACAGGCTTACAGCTTTTGGTTTCTGCATGGAACCAAATATCAGACAGCATATAAGTGCAAGAATCAATAAAAAGCATAAAATTGGACCTAGAAAACTAGGAAGAGAAGGTTTTTTTTTATCAGGGCTTATTTCGCTCATATTTTCCTCATAGAAATATACACACCACGGCTTTCATTTTGCAGATTAACCAGCCAGTCTTTATAGCCGCACCATGCAGCCATGACAGCACAGACAGTATTCTGCGTTTCAACAACAGGAATGTCATCACGTAACGATTCCGGAACTTTCCAATCAGAAAAAATTCTTGAAAGTTTTTTTAAAGAGCCGTCTGCGCTTCTTATCTTATCGGCAGATTGTCTGTTTCTAATCACTAAAGGAAAAGCAAAAGGTCCAAATGATTCATCATTTTTCTGTTCGCTTACATCAATTTGAAAACCTTGAGGAAAAACATAATGACCGCAGCTGGTTATCAGCATGTAAAAACCATGTTCAAGGCAAGAATTCTGTGCAAGTACATTTTTTGCTTCGGTTTTAGATTCTGAACTAGCAAAACTTATAACAAGACCCTGACCGTCAGACTTAACACAAATGCCGTATGCATTCATTTTTAACGAAAGTGCACACTCTTTTAAAGCTGCATATGGCACACGGCAATTTACACCGACAGACAAAAAAGCACTGCATAAAACCTGAATGCGGCTGCCTGTATCAAGATTTTTAAAATCGTTCAAATTTACAGAAACTTCTGTATTGCTTTTTTTTTCGATCTGCACGGCACTTGCAGCAGCCCTTAATGCCGGCGCAAAATCCTGCATTTTTTCTGCACCATGCAGAACACCTGTCTGCCAGCCAGAAAAATGTTCGTCCAAAAAAGGCACAAGACAATTTCTGATTTTATTCCGGAAATATACGTTTTCGTTGTTTGTTGCATCAATTCTGAAAGGTACATTGTTTTTTTCTGCATATGCAAGAATTTCTTTTCGCTGCACGTTAAGCAACGGACGAAAAAAAATGCCGCGTTCTTCAAGAATTCCACCGGAACTTAATGGAGACGCGCCCTGCAAAAAACGCTGCACAAGAGTTTCAATTGCATCGTTCTGGTTGTGCGCAGTACAAAAAACATCCAGGTTATAATGTGCAGCAAATTTTTCAAAAGCATTGTAACGCAAAAACCGCGCAGCTTCTTCATGGCCGCGCCCACGTTCTTCTGCAGTTCCGGCAATAAGTCCAGGTTCAAAAGTCTGTTTTTCAGCAGAAATTTTCAGCAACGGTGTTTCTGCTTTTTTTGCTTTAACCCAGTCAAGCACAAAATCTGAATCAGCAGCACTTACACCACCCTGCCGCATATTATGGTCGATTGTCAGCACAAAAAGCTGCATGCCGCTGTCCGGATTTTTTTCGCAAAGACTGCACAAAAAAGACAGCAGAACCATTGAATCAGGACCACCCGAAACACCGACACCTATCCGTTTTATGCCAAGTTCAGCCCATTTCTTTACTAATGTTTTTTTCAAGATATCAAATGTTTCAGATTTCATATTATTCAACGAATATAAAGGCACGATTAAAAGACAAAAAAAAAGATATTCTAAAAACTTTTAGCCTTCAGAATATCCTTTATAAACTTACTAACGTACAAAAACAGATTCTGCCAATTACTGAATGTTACGAACACGAGCAATAACTGCTTCGCTGTCAGAAACAACTTTTACACCTTTTGGAAGGTTAATGTCTTTTACAGCCATTGATGCACCCATTTTCAAATCAGTAACATCAACAACAAGACGAACCGGCAAATCTTTTGGGAGACATTCGATTACAATTTCTTTTGTACCAAGTTCAAAGAAACCACCTTCACGAACACCTATCGGGCTTCCTGAAACCTGTACTTTGATTGTTGCTTTAAGTACTTTTGATTCATCAATAACATGAAAATCAACATGAAGATTCTTGTCAGCTTTGATATCATATTCAGTGTCTTTAATAAAAGCCAATGATTTCTTGCCATTAACATCAAGTGTAATCAATGTTGTTGGTGTTGCAACTTTCCACAATTTTGTAAATTCAAGTTCATCGATATCAAGCATTGTTGCTTCGCCTTTAGAATTATACATAACAGCAGGCAAGCGACCTGCACTGCGAAGCTTCTTTGCAACGGCTTTTCCGCTTTCTTTGCGCTCTTTTGCAGCCAAAACTAAATTATCCATTTCAGGAACTCCTTATTCTCCAGCATCTCTGCACAATTTTTTACACAGGAACTAAATCACATTCCTTATATTCACTGGGATGGCAGGATTCGAACCTGCGAAATGACGGCACCAAAAGCCGTTGTCTTACCACTTGACGACATCCCAATAATGCAGCTAGTGCATTTTTTTTATACTTTCTGGCCTAACCAGTAAGTTCAAAACTAAAACAGCTACTCATCTTCGTATGCTACGGTTTCTTCAAAATTACCTTTAGCATACTCTTCTAGAATCTTGTCTTGCAATTCAGTTCGAAATTCAGGACTGATTGGATGAGCCACATCTTTGTAGTCACCAGTTCTTGTCTTTCTACTTGGCATTGCAATGAATAATCCAGTCTTGCCTTCAATAACTTTTACGTTATGAACGACAAAACAATCATCAAAAGTTACGGTCACGTAAGCTTTGAGTTTTCCCTCAGAAGCAACTTTTCTGATACGGATTTCGGTGATTTGCATTTGATTGCTCCTTATATAACAATATCTGAACAATTCGTGTTAAAATGCATCACATAAATAGCAACGCTTAAAACACGAAGCAAGCCTGTTATACGCGCCTTGAGCTTTCTCTTGAGTCTCAAAGACCCCGAATACAGTTGAGCCCGATCCCGTCATATCAACGAAATCTGCTCCAGAAGCTGTAACTGCAGCCAAAGCTTCTCGAATCTCAGTATATTTACTAACCAGCGGTTCTGTAAAACTATTTGCAAAGTTCCATTCACCCACAGGTTTTCTATAAATACCCTCAAGATCCTCAAGCAGAGGCCAACCCACTTTTGAAACTGAACCATTCATATTCCACTCATCAACAAGAGCATACGCTTCTTTTGTTGAGCTATGAACATCCGGACAAATTATTACAAAATATAGATCTCTTCGACCATCAAACGGTCGAACAACTTCGCCACGCCCACTTACAACAGCACAGTCGCCGTATAAAAAAAACGGAACGTCACTGCCGATTTTTTCAGCAATCTTTATAAGTTCCTGCAGGGAAACATCTGCTGAAAACAAAGAATTAAGTGCACGAAGCATAGCAGCTGCATCAGAAGAACCACCACCCATTCCAGCGCCACTTGGAATGCGCTTGACCAAATCAACTGAAACACCTGTTTGAATCTTTGCAGCCTCAGCAAAAAGTGTATATGCTTTTTTTACTGTGTTTTCTTCCGGCAGTTCCATTCCTTGGACATGGAGTGAAAAACCAGCAGATTCAGAACGCGAAACAGTCAATTCATCACATAAACGAATCTTCTGAAATATGCTTTCTATGTTATGAAATCCATCTTCTCTTTTAGGAAGAACCTTTAAAGTCAAATTGAGCTTTGCAGGCGCAAGTTCAAAAACATTAGACAACATATCGTGGCTATTATACTAAAAACTTGGAGTTTGTCAAATGCTTAAATGTCTTTTCTTCAAAGAAAAATGCAGATTTTTTATAAAAAAACATAAAAATGATTGTTTCAAAAAAAACGCACATTTTTTTACTTTGACAAAAGTACAGCATCAAACAAAAATATGATTTTACTTCATAAAAAATGCAGAAAATGTATAAATACCGTAAAAAAACGCAATTTTTTGCGTTTAAATAGTTGACACAAAGCAACTGCTTAAACTATGTTTTTCATATGAAGATTAATCAAAGGACATGCTCAAATGCTCAGTGAAAGCGAATTATTGGACGAAACTCTAGAGGCAGATTACCTGTTTATGGATGCCTACGATGACGATGAAGATGATGATTTTGATGATGAAGATGAATCATTAGACGAATTTGATGACGATGATTTTGCCGATGAGGATTATGACGACGAAGATTATGACGACGATGATCTAGACGGCTTTGACGAAGAAGATGATGATTTCTTTGACGAAGAAGACGATTTTGATGATTACGACGACTTTAACTAAAGTCATATTACGGGCATCTCTAAAAATCTGTAAAACAGTTTTTTAGGAATGCCTGCGAGTTTTAAGGCGTAAAATTAAACAACTTAAAACATCGTGTTTTCAGCTGGTTCTAAAAGCTTGAGCTTTTGGAACCGCCCATATACTTCAGTCAAAAAGTTTCTCAAAGGAGACAGCGTATTTAACGCTGTCTTTTTTTTGCATCTGAAATTTATGACTGAACAAACAAAATTACATCTGACCGTTCTTATAAGAAGATATTTATTGGTCGTTTCGTTTTAAAAATTTAAAGCCTGCACAAAAGCATACAAAAAAACAGATGCACAGGCTTCAAAATATTATTTTTATAAAAATTAAAAAAAATGCCACGCAAATTCAATTTTTCAACAGAAAATCAAGTAAAACCAAATAAAAACCGTTAGATTTTTCAAATTCGTGCAGCTGTTTTAAAACTCTAATTCAGGGTTATTTTAAAATATCGCCGCCATGCCAGAGTTTTTCAAGGTCATAGAATTCACGGGCTTCTTTTGACATAAGATGAACTACAATCGGTCCAATATCAACAAGATTCCAGTCATCTCCATCTGGAGTTTTTCTGTTTGGAACATGAATTTCAAGAACATCGTCAGCCTTGACATAATCTTTTATGTATTTATAAAGGCCTTTCCAATGCGTTGCACTGTTAATCGTAACAATTACAAAATAATCAGTCCAACTGTTAAGCTGAGAAACATCAATAACTTTGACATTTTCACCTTTATAATCTTCCATAAGCTGAGCAATTTCCAGAGCTTTTTCTTTCATAGTTTTCATAATCTTTTCTATTCTCCACAAAAAGGCAGCAGTACACAAGATGCGCCTTTTAATCAGTACTTTTGGGCTTCTCCAAAAACGGCAGTTTCTGCAATTTTTGACGATGTCCTTTATAAAATTGCCAGAAACTGAATTTCCGGCAATTCACAGAACCAACACATTCCGCCATAAACAGCAGAATGTTTTCCTTCTTACAGATAAATTTGAGCAGTATTCCGGGCGCTAAAAAATCAGCACCGCATTTAATGCACTGCAAGCATCAACAGTGCAGAAAAATACAAATTTCAATACAAATATCTGACCTTTTTATCAGCGTACATAACGGCCATCAAAATCTCGGCCAAGAATAATCGTAAAATCAACAAGCGAATCATCGTTTTCAACATTTGCATTGTCTTTTGCGGCATCTTCTGTTTCAATGTTTTTACAGTGAATAATGCCGGCAATTGATTCTGCGACTTTTTCATTGCCGATATGATCAATTATAACAGTCTTGTCGTAATCATGATCTGCATTTACAGTAGACAAAACATCATAACCGTAACTTTGCAAAAGACTGCCTGTGTTGCGCGCAAGCCCCTGTTGAGAAGTTCCGTTTTGAATTTCAAGAACATAAACACGGGCATAAGCATTTCCACCAGTTGAAGCAATGGAAATCATTGTCTGTTTAAATACTTCCTGAATAAGCTGACCGTCATATGACGGGAAAAGCAATGTCTGGCCGTCAACTTCGCGGCGTTTACCGCTTATTGTCTGCGGAACAAGACGCTCAGAATCAATCGCAGAAACAAGCGAAATAAGCTTATAAAGAGCTTTATTATCAATATTCGCTTTCATATAGCGTGTTACAACAGGAAATACATTTTTATTCAGTACGAATGTTGATTTTTTATTCAATGCATGAAGAAACGCAACCATAACATTTTTCATGCGGTCCTGAACATCGTCTGCAAGTTCATCCGGTGTCGAAAAAGACAAATAAGAAACCATTTTTTCACCGTCAAGATCCACAGAACCAGACGGCAAAATGTGCCGAACATCATCATTTACAACATCTATAGGATAAGGCACAAATACATTAAGCCCGCCGAGCAAATCTGTTAATACAGAAAATTGATCGACATTCATCTCTATTGTAAAAGGAATTTCGATTCCCGTAAGATTTTCTATTTCTTTTTTATAAACTTCAATGCCTTTTTCGCGATAAACTGCATCAATACGGTCAACACGATCAAGTGATTTAATAATCAAGCCCGTGTCGCCCGGAATGTTAAACAGAGCACCTCGTTCAGACTCTGGATAATAAATCAAAACATCTGTAAAAAGCGGACTGCCGTCTTTTTGAAGCACAAAAAGCACATTTAAAAGCTGGTTGTTTTCAAGAACACTTGCAATCGGATCAGTCTGCAAAGCAAAAAACAGCACAACTACCAGTGCAATAAGAACTATCAGAATGCCAATTATGAATAAATAACCTTTTTCGTGACGCGACTCCATCAAAAAAACCTCCCACAAGTACTTTTAGTCAAATTAACCGACAAGAGATTCTAAAAACTCTTGTGAAGCTGGTGCAACATCTTTACCGCGTTTCGTAAGATAAGCTATGTTTTCAGAAAGCACAAAAACGACAAGCTCATCAAGCCCAAGATTTTCAATTTTTTTCAAATAAGCTTCTGTAACATGCTCGCGGGCAGGTTCCGTTTTGTCTGCAACAAACAGAACTTTTGCCAGCGCACCCATGCCGGCTTTGCCAAAAATATGGTTTCTTACAGCTTCTATTATTTCTTCATCGGTTATGCCAAACTGTTCTGTTAAAAAAACAGCTGCAGCCCTGCCATGCAGCAGAGAAATCTTTGTACGTTCAATCGGCGAAACAACTGCACCGTCTTTTATTGCAAGCGAAACAAGATCCAATTTTGAAAATTCCTTGCAGATGTCATGAGCAATGCCTGCAAGATAACCTTTGCGTGCATCTAAACCGAACCGCCTGCAAAGTTTTTCACATGTTTCCGCCGTTCTTACAGAATGTTCAAACCGATACTGTGATTCATGCTGCTGTGCATACTGTCGCACAACCGTTATTAAACTGTCTAAATCAGCTTGAACTGACTCTATATTTTCAGTTTTCATACAAATGCCTCTCGTTAATATAACGGTAAACACTGGTTGGAACAAGATAACGATAACTTTTGCCCTGTATAATTTTCTGCCTGATTTCAGACGATGAAACAGAAATTACATCATTCAAAATAGTTTTATGCTTATACGGAAAATCGAGCCTTGTTACGTCAGAACAATTTCTGCAGGCAAGGATCAAGTCTGCTTCTTCAGGAATCTGTTCTGCGCAATGCCAGCTTGAAAAACCGGCTGCAAGATCATCACCAATTATAAAACCGATTTTGCCTTCAAGTTCATTTTTATAAACATTTTTAAGCATTTTCAGCGTATCAATCGTGTAAGAAACACCGCCCCTTTTAATTTCACAATCACTCAAGTCAAAAAAAGGATTTTCTGAAACTGCAAGCGAAACCATATTAAGGCGGTCTTCGTCTGAAGCACCAGAAGCAAGCTGTTTACGCGGCGGCACGTGCACAGGTCTAAAAAGACTTTTGTCATAACCAAACGTAATACGCACGTCTTCTGCAAGTGCCAGATGACCGATGTGCGGCGGGTTAAACGAACCACCTAAAACAGCAAGCTTCATTTTTATTCCTGCCCTGGATACTGAACTTCCATGCTGTCGCAGACTGAACGACCTGCCATAAATGCACTCTTTGCAGCAGGTGCTTCTGCTTTTTTCTGTTCAGTCTTTTCTTCAACTGCATCTACAAGAGCAATAACAGCCTTTCTGACATCGTTCATACCTTTTCTTGCAAAAACAGACATGCCAAGGACAGTTTCGCCTTTCAGCTCTTTTCTGATTTTTTCAAATCTTTCTGAAGCACCTTCTATATCCAGCTTGTTGCAGAGAACAATACGCGGCTTTCCGGCAAGTTCCTTCGAAAAATTCTTAAGCTCAAGCTTTAATTTTTCAAATGCCTCAAAACATTCATCATCTGAACAGTCTATAATAAATGCAAGACCGGCTGTTCTTGAAATATGCTTTAGAAATTTGAAACCAAGTCCCGCACCTTCAGAAGCGCCTTCAATAATTCCCGGAATATCAGCAATGATTATATCCCGTTCATTATCAACATGAAGCACACCAAGATTTGGAATTTTTGTAGTAAAAGGATATGGCGCAATTTTTGGACGTGCATTCGTAAAAAAATCAAGCAGTGAAGATTTTCCTGCATTCGGGAAACCTACAAGCCCAATATCTGCCATAATATTCAGCTCAACAGAAAGCATGCGCGATTCGCCAGGTTTTCCTTCGTGAGCATATTGCGGCGCCTGATTTGTAGAAGTTTTAAAATGACAGTTTCCCCAGCCGCCTTTGCCGCCTTCAAGGAAAACAAATCTTTCGTCCTCGCTCTCTGTTGTAAATTCCCTGATTACCGTGCCTGTTTTGGCATCTTTAATAATTGAACCTGGCGGAAGAGGAATTACGATATCTTCGCCGTCCCTTCCAAACCGGTTGCGGCCTTCTCCGTCGCCGCCATTTCGTGCCTTAAACTGCTGCTTATAGCGCAAATGGGCCAAAGTGCGCAGATTGCGCTTTACAACAAAAACAACATCTCCGCCGCGGCCGCCGTCGCCTCCGGCAGGTCCACCATGAGGCACATATTTTTCCCG
>JAKSTS010000014.1 GCA_024402455.1 Treponemataceae bacterium | reverse complement strand
TATGCTGTGAACTTACCATAAGTTGAAGTAACTTCCTGATGTTCAAAGTTAACGCCTTTTGGTTTCTTAAATCCTTTAAGCAGATTTTTGCGGGCCATTTAAGCTCCTTATCTAGAGTAGAACTCAACAATGAGGTTTTCTTGTACAGGATAATCGATATCAGCTTTTGTAGCCAAAGCAACTACCTTGCCAGTAAAATTATCTCTATCAACATCAAGCCAAGCTGGAACAGCTCTGTCACCGTTCTTTGCAAGAATCAACTTGATACCAGAAGAAGTTTTGCTCTTTTCTTTGATAGAAATTACATCGCCGACTTTTACAAGATAAGACGGGATATCAACTTTTGCACCATTAACAAGAATATGTCCATGGTTTACCATCTGACGAGCTTCTTCACGAGTCTTAGCAAAACCCATTCTGAAAGTTACATTGTCAAGACGGCTTTCCAAAAGCTGAAGAAGCATTTCACCTGTAACACCATTCTTTTTAGTTGCCATAACATAATAGCGATGGAACTGTTTTTCCAAGATGCCATAAATGAATTTTACCTTCTGCTTTTCTTTAAGCTGAAGTCCGTATTCAGATGTCTTTCTACGGGTTTCTTTCTGATTTCTTTTTGAAACCTTTCCGTAACCCATAACAAGAGGATTAATTCCCAATGCTTTACAGCGTTTCAATAAGGGTTGTGTACTCTTTCCCATTATTCACGTTCTCCTTGATTACATACGGCGTGTTTTTCTAGGACGACAGCCGTTGTGTGGAATAGGAGTTACATCACTGATAGATTTAACTTTTAATCCCAATGCGCCCAAAGAGCGAACAGCTGATTCACGACCAACACCAGGTCCTTTAATGTACACATGTACTTCACGCAAACCATAACTTGCTGCTTTCTGCACAGCTGTTTCTGCAACAGACTGAGCTGCAAAAGGTGTTGACTTTTTTGCACCACGGAAACCAAGTCCGCCAGAAGATGCCCAAGAAAGAGCATTTCCGTTCAAGTCAGTAATTGTTACGATTGTATTGTTGAACGTCGCCTGAATATAAACATTACCTTCATAGACGCTCTTTTTTTCTTTTCGTTTTTTTACGGTTGCCACGTCATCTACCTCCGGTTAGCTATTACTTCTTCTTAGCAGCAACGGTCTTTTTCTTACCCTTGCGTGTACGAGAATTTGTACGTGTCCGCTGTCCGCGAACAGGCAAACCTTTTCTGTGACGAAGACCACGATAGCTACCGATATCCATCAAACGTTTGATGTTAAGACCGATTTCAGAACGAAGACGTCCTTCAACTTTATACTCAGTTTCAATCAGTTTGCGAAGTTCATTAACTTCGTCCAATGTCAAATCATTCATCATCTTGTTTGGATCAACTTTTGCTTTTTTGCAAATTTTTTCAGATGATGAACGTCCAATACCGTAAATATAGGTCAACGAAACATTTACATGTTTATTTGGGAGGTCAACTCCCGCAATTCGAGCCATCTAATTTACTCCTCAGCCCTGTCTCTGCTTGTGTTTAGGATTACTACAGATAATGCGGACAATGCCGTTTCTCTTGATAACCTTGCACTTATCACAGATGGGCTTTACGCTGGTTCGTACTTTCATAAAATCCCCCTTGGATTTCGTGTCAAAGAGATGCCGGTTTTTCACGCCACAATGGCAGCACCGGCATCTTTGTATTAAACACTAAATTCCAAACTTAATCTACAGGTTTTGCTCAAAAACTACAGATTTCTTGACCGTAATTTACCTTTTTTTACTAATCCATCGTGATGATGCATTTTCAAAAGAGCTTCAACCTGACTCATTGTATCAAGATCAACACCTACAACGATGAGCAATGAAGTACCGCCCATAAGCATTGAAATCGACTGCGGGAATCCAAACCAATTCTGGATTAATGTAGGAATAACCGCAATGAAAGCAAGATACAAAGAACCTGGCAGAATAAGTCTGTTCAAGACTTTCTGCATATAATCTTCTGTTTTGTCAGTTCTGATTCCAGGAATCGAGCCGCCGTTTTCCCGAATCTGCTTTGCAATTTCTGTGGGGTTCAGAGTTACCTGTGTGTAGAAGTATGCAAAGAAAATAATTAACAAAACAAGCAGAATGTTATACCACCAACCGGCAGGATTTAAGACTGCTGCAAGTTTGTTCAAAAAGCGGTTTGAAGAAGCAAGACCATTAGCAATCTGTAACGGGAACGTTAAGAATGTTGATGCAAAGATTACAGGGATTACACCAGACGGATTGATTTTGAAAGGAATGTATGTGCTCTGTCCGCCATACATTTTTCTTCCAACAACACGTTTAGCATAATGAATTGGAATCTTGCGCTGACCCTGCTGCTCCATAATAACCAAACCGATTATGGCAATGAACATTAATAATACCACAACAAAAAATACAGCATTTACTTCATTGTTTTTTACCATGCGGCCCAACTCCCAAATAGCTGAAGGCCAGCGTGCTACGATTCCGGCAAAAATCAACATTGAAATGCCGTTGCCGATACCGCGGGCAGTGATCTGATCACCCATCCATACAGTAATCATAGCACCTGTTGTAACAGTGATAAGAACAATAGCAGTAAACAAATACCGGTTGCTAATAGCGATTGCATTTGGAATGCTGTTTGCATAAGCAACAACAGCACCAGACTGAATCAAACATACAAAAATTGTACCGATTCTTGTCCATGCATTAAATTTCTTCTGACCGCCATCATCTTGAACAATTTTCTTGAGTGACGGGAAGATTATCAATGCAAGCTGCATGATAATCTGTGTAGAAATATAAGGCATTACTCCAAGCATAAACACAGAGAAATTCGAGAAGGCACCGCCTGCGAAAAAGTCCATGTAATCTACAAACGCATTTCCATGAGTAAGTGAATCAAAGTAAGCAGTTAAAGCCTGTGGATTAATTCCAGGAATAGTAAGAACGCTTCCGAGGCGGACAACTGCAAGCATGATGAAGGTAAAAAAGATACGCTCACGCAGTTCTTTAACCTTTAACATATTAACTATTGGATTGTTTGCCATTTTTCCACTTGCTCCGTTTAGTTGTCAGTAACAGCTACTGTACCACCAACTTTTTCGATTTTGCTCTTTGCAGAAGCAGAAACCTTGTCAACTGATACAGTAAGTTTTTTGGTCAAATCTCCATCACCAAGAACTTTTACCAACATATTTGCCTTTTTAAGCAAACCTTTTTTGATTAATGTTTCTTTATCTACAGTCTCGCCGTCAGCAAATTTTGCTTCAAGCTGAGCAAGATTGAACACTGCGTATTCTTTCTTGAAATAGTAGTTTGAGAAACCGCGCTGAGCGATACGGCGGTAAAGAGGCATCTGACCGCCTTCAAAACCAACGTATACTTTGCCACCTGAACGAGACTGCTGACCTTTGTTGCCTTTTCCAGCAGTTGTACCGCGACCAGAAGATGAACCGCGACCAACAATCCGCTTCTTTTTGTTTGCACCTGCAGGTGCAGTCAGATTGAAATCAGACATTATTTCATCTCCTCTACTTCAACAAGATGAGAAACTGCTTTAATTTTTCCAAGAATATCTGGAGTAGCATTCTGCTCAACTGAAGAATTAATTTTTCGCAAGCCAAGGCTTTTTACAGTTGCCACAACAGCAGGTTTCTGTGAGATGGCACTTCTTACCAATGTAATCTTAAGCTTTTTTGCTTTTGCCATAATTAACCCCACAAATCTTCCAGAGATTTGCCTCTGTTTTTAGCAACAACTTTAGCATCCATTAATGAATTAATAGCTTCAAATGTTGCACGAACTACGTTTACAGATGAGTTTGAGCCAAGTGATTTTGACAAAACATCTGTAACACCAACAGCTTCCATTACAGCACGAACTGCACCACCGGCAATAATACCGGTACCAGAACAAGCTGGTCTAAGGAGCACAGATGAGCTTTTGTATTCAGCCTGAATGTCATGTGGAATAGTTCCGTTTTTAAGAGGAACTGTTACCAAGTTTTTCTTGGCCTTATCTATGCTCTTTCTAATAGCCTCAGAAACATCATTAGCTTTGCCGAAACCATAACCAACACGACCTTTCTGGTCACCAACAACAGTCAGTGCAGAAAAAGACATTCTTCGTCCACCTTTTACAGTTTTTGAAGTACGGTTAAGCTTTACAAGCTTTTCAACAAATTCTTTTGGCTGATCTTTATCATAATTTTTCTGGTGTTCCATAGCCAACTCCTAAAATACGATACCGGCTGCACGGGCGCCGTCAGCAAGAGCTTTCACTACACCATGGTAGAGATAACCGTTTCTGTCGAAAACTACTGTTGTAATTTTCTTTTCCTTTAAGCGAGCACCCATTGCTTCACCAAGCTTTGCAGCACCTTCTGTATTTGGTTTAAGTGATGCAAATTCTTTTTCCAGTGTCGAAATAGAAGCCAATGTTTTTCCAGTATCATCATCAATAACCTGAATATACAGATTCTGATTGCTGCGTGTTACTGTCATACGAGGGCGATCTGCTGTACCGCGAAGGTTCTTGCGGATATGAATCTTTCTCTTAAGGCGTTTTCTATCTTTATCATTAAGTTTCTTAAACATATCGCTTTACCCTTATTTAACGCCGGATTTTCCGACTTTTCTTCTGATATATTCGTTTTCATAGCGAATACCCTTGCCTTTATAAGGCTCAGGTTTGCGCAAGCTACGAATCTCAGCAGCAAATTCACCAACTAACTGTTTGTCAATGCCGGTAATAGTAAGTTTACCCTGAGCATCAGCTGTAACAGTAAGACCTTCTGGAATGAGAGCAATGAAATCAGTTGAGAAACCGAGGTTCATTACAATCGTTTTACCCTGTACTTCAGCACGGTAACCAACACCATTGATAATCAATGTTTTAGTAAAACCTGCAGAAACACCTGTAACCATATTTTTGATAAGGTTGCGGTACAAACCATGTGATGCTTTAGCATTCTTTGAATCATCCTTGCGGGTAACTTCAATATCTGTACCATTAACCTTGATATCAACGTTGTCAAAAGCCTGTGAAAGTTTACCTTTTGGACCTTCAACAGTAACAACGTTGTCTTTTACGCTAATTTTTACTCCCGCTGGAATAGACACCGGAAGTTTACCAAGTCTTGACATACTTCCTCCTATTACCAAACTTTGCAGAGTAATTCACCGCCAACCAGCTTTTCAACAGCTTTCTTACCAGTTGTTACACCGATAGATGTTGAAACGATAACGGTACCATAACCATTGAAAACACGTGGCATATCTTTATAACCAGAGTAAACACGGCGACCAGGTGTAGAAATCTTCTGGATGCCATGAATAACAGACTTGTTCTCATCATCATATTTCAAAGAAACACGGATAATGTTCAAACCGTCCTGATTAACTTTTTTGAAATTCTTGATATAACCTTCGTTCTTCAAGATTTTTACAATTTCCAGCTTTAACTTTGAAGTAGAAATATCAACACTTTCGTGTCCGGCCTGAGCCGCATTTCTTACCTTTGTCAGCATATCTGCAATCGGATCTGAAACGCTCATTCTAATCTCCTACCAGCTAGATTTTGTAACGCCTGGCAACAGGCCTTCACTTGCTAATTTGCGAAAGCAAACACGACACATCTGAAACTTGCGCAAATATCCACGAGGACGACCACAAACTCTACAGCGGTTGTATTTTCTTGTGCTGTATTTTGGTGTCGCATTCGATTTAATAATCAAACATTTCTTAGCCATGAACTCCTCACTTACTTTCTGAAGGGCATGCCAAATTTGGTAAGAAGAACACGAGCATCGTTGTCAGTTGTTGCACTAGTTACGATATTGATATTCAAACCAGCAATGCGTTCGATTTTATCGAAGTCAATTTCTGGGAAGATAATCTGTTCTGTAATACCAAGAGAATAATTGCCGTGACCATCAAAGCCAGTTGCTTTGATTCCACGGAAATCCTTAACACGTGGTAATGCTACATTGATAAGACGATCGAGGAACTCATACATACGAGCACCGCGCAATGTAACCATTACACCAACTTCATTACCCTGACGAAGTTTGAAGTTTGCAATAGATTTCTTAGCCTTGGTTTTTACAGCTTTCTGACCGGTAATTGCCGTTATATCAGTAACTGCGGCATCAAGGAGTTTCTTATTTGCAAGAGCTTCGCCAACACCCATGCTAACTACAATCTTTTTGATTGCAGGAATCTGCATAGTTGACTTATAACCGAGCTCTTTAAAGAGCTCTGGGGCGATTGTGTCTTTATAGACTTTCTTAAGCCGAGGTTCGTAATTACTCATTACAGTGTGTCTCCACATTTACGGCAAACACGAAGTTTCTTGTCGCCGTCGAGCTTATATCCGATTTTAGTTGGACCGCATTTTTTACATACGATCATAACATTTGAAATGTGCAGCGGAGCTTCAACTTCTACGATTCCGCCGCGATCCTGCTGGCTGCGTTTCTTTATTGCTTTCTTTACAAGGTTAGCACCAGAAACGATAACTCTGTCCTTATCACGAAGGATGCGAACAACGTTTCCACGTTTTCCCTTATCTTTTCCTGCAATAATTTCAACCATATCGTCCTTGCGGATCTTAAACTTCTTTTCCATTGTTTATTCTCCTTAAAGAACTTCTGGTGCAAGTGAAATAATCTTCATGTAATCCATATCACGAAGTTCACGAGCTACAGGGCCAAAGATACGCTTTCCTTTTGGGTTTTTGTTGCCATCAATGATAACGCAAGCGTTGTCATCAAAGCGAACATATGTACCATCAGGACGACGATATTCTTTAGAAATGCGAACGATTACAGCTTTTTCAACTGCACCTTTTTTAATTGTTGATGTTGGAATAGCATCCTTTACAGCAACAACGATAACGTCACCGATACTTGCATAACGGCGGTGTGAACCACCAATTACTTTAATACACTGGACTTGTTTTGCGCCGGAGTTATCGGCGACGTTCAAATACGACTGCATCTGAATCATAGCTTCTTCTCCTTTGCTTATTTAGCCCGCTCAATAATTTCAGCAAGTCGCCAGCACTTTTCTTTTGAAAGAGGACGACACTCAATAATGCGAACTGTATCACCAATATGAGCATCATTCTTTTCATCATGTGCCTTATATTTCTTGACGCGCGTTACATATTTTTTATACAGGCTGTGCAATTTTTTAGTTGTAACAGAAACAACAATTGTTTTGTCCATTTTGTCGCTTGTTACTTTACCAACAAATTCACGTTTTACTGCCTTACGAACTTCTTGTTCTGCCACGGGTCAGCTCCTACTTATCCTGTCCGGCAATTTCTTTCTGCCGGATGAGCGTATTTAATGCAGCAATCTGTCTGCGCATTATACGCTTCTGCATTGGATTATCAACGTGTCCGATAACCATCTGGAAACGAAGATCCATATACTTCTTCTTCAGCTCATTGCGTTGAGCAACCAATTCGGAATAAGACATTTCTTTCTGTTTTTTCTCAGCCATGTTATTCCTCCTTATTGCACATCATTGCTGTAAGCGATTTTGGTTTTAATCGGCAATTTACTGCCAGCAAGATGCATTGCACCTTCAGCAATAGCGCGATCAACACCGCCTACTTCAAAAATAATCTGGCCCGGTTTAATAACTGATACCCAGTATTCCGGAGCACCCTTACCTTTACCCATACGAGTATCAGCAGGTTTCTTTGTATATGGTTTGTCTGGAAAAATACGAATCCATACTTGTCCACGACGATTCATATAACGGTTAAGAGCAACACGAGCAGCTTCAAGCTGACGGTTTGTCAACCAGAATGGTTCCAGTGCAACAAGTGCTACGTCACCGAAATCAAGTTCGTTTCCGCGTGTAGCATTGCCATGGATTCTGCCGCGCTGCACCTTGCGGTGAATAACTCTTTTAGGACTAAGTGGCATGACTAACTCCTTGAAGATTTAGCAGCACGTGGTGCGCGTTCTTTACGCTCAGATTTTTCAGCAGCAGGCTTATCGCCTTTAGCAGAATCCGCTTTATCATTGCGTTCGCGACGTTTTTTGAGGAGCTGTCCAGCATCTTCATTCAAATCGCGGCCATAGTTCATTCCATTGAAAACCCAAACCTTAACACCGATTTTACCGAATGTTGTAAGGGCTTCAACAAAACCATAATCAATATCAGCACGAAGAGTGTGAAGAGGAACACGTCCCTCTTTGTGCTCTTCTGAACGAGTCATTTCAGCACCGCCAAGACGGCCGCTCAAACGAATCTTAATGCCCTGTGCACCAGCTTTCATTGCACCGCTAGAAGCCTGTTTAAGGCACTTGCGGAAAGAACCACGGCCAGCAAGCTGGCGAGCAATGTTCTGAGCAATGAGAGAAGCTTTAACTTCGGCTCTTTTGATTTCTTTAATCTTAATCTGAACCTTTTTTGTCAAGCTTTTCTGGATTTCAGCACCAATCTTTTCGATTGTGGCACCTTTAACACCAATAATTACACCAGGACGAGCAGTGTGAATAACAATAGTAACACGCTGAGGATGTCTAACGATTTCAACTTCAGCAATGTCTGCATTCTTGCATTCTGGCAATTCACTGACGAGTTTTCTGATTTTCAGATCTTCGTGCAGCAAATCAGCATATTCACGCGGATCAGCATACCAGCGTGACTGCCAAGTTTTGTTAATTCCAAGTCGCAGTCCAATCGGATTTACTTTCTGTCCCACGTTATTCCCCCGCCTTTTCAGCTACTACGACGGTAATATGGCACATACGTCTGATAAGCATGTCAGCTCTTCCGCGAGCACGACACCAAACTCTCTTAAGACGTGGACCTTCGTCAATACGAATTTCCTTAACGTACAGCATATCTTCATCAAGCTTTTTATTTGCATAAAGTGCATTTGCAATCGCAGACTTCATAGTTCCGTGAATTAAACGCGCACCTTTCTGCGGCATATTCTCAAGAATTGCCATAGCCTCTGAACAGGTCTTCCGTTTAATTACATTAGCTACAGGACGAACCTTTGTAGGTGATGCAATAAGGAATTTTGTTGTGGCTTTATAGTTAATTGTTTCAGCCATCATATCCACCTATTTACCAGCTTTTTTATCTGAACCGCCATGGCCGCGGAAAGTACGTGTAGGAGCAAATTCGCCGAGCTTGTGGCCGACGAGATTTTCCGTTACGTATACAGGCACCCATGACTTGCCGTTATACACCGAAATAGTATTTCCTACCATATCAGGTATAATAGTTGAACAACGCGAATAAGTTTTAATCATTTTACGATTACTTGCATCCGTCTTGTTCATTTCAATAACCTTTTTATAAAGGCTCTTTTCAATAAAAGGACCTTTTTTAACAGATCTTGACACGGTTATCTCCTACACAACTATTTCTTACGTCTGCTGACAATAAACTTGTCAGAAACCTTGCGCTTATTGCGGGTCTTGTAACCACGACAAGGCTGTCCCCACGGAGTAACCGGGTTACGACCTTTACCAGCACCTTCACCACCACCAAGCGGATGATCAACAGGGTTCATAGCCATACCACGAACGGTTGGTCTGATGCCCCGCCATCTTGCACGGCCAGCTTTTCCAAGACTGGTATTCATGTGGTCTTCATTACCTACAATACCAATAGTTGCATAACACTTCTTATGAACCTTGCGCAATTCACCTGAAGGAAGACGAATAATTACATATTCACCTTCTTTACCCTGAACTTGTGCACTGGCACCAGCTGAACGGACAAGCTGTCCACCACGTCCAAGTGTCAATTCAATATTATGAACAACAAAACCTACAGGAATTGCCTCTAACGGCAAAGCATTTCCTACTTCAGGTGTTGCATTTTCACCTGAAAGGATTTTCTGTCCAACTTGCAAACCTTTCGGTGCAATGATGTAACGTTTATCGCCGTCAGCATAGAAAATAAGAGCAATATTTGCACTTCTGTTTGGATCGTATTCGATAGAACGAACAGTTCCAGGAATTCCGTGCTTTTCTCTCTTAAAATCTATCTCACGGTACTTGCGTTTGTGTCCGCCGCCCTGATGACGTACAGAAATACGTCCATGAGCACCGCGTCCACCATTAGAACGCAAACCATATGTCAAACTTTTTTCTGGTTTGTCACAGGTTATTTCATCTCTGCGAAGATCGATTCGTGTTCGAGTTCCCGCAGTTACCGGCTTATATACTTTTAGAGCCATCTAGGTTCCCCTTTTACCGCGTCGAGGTTATACACCCTCAAACACCTTGATTGATTCGCCAGGTGCTAACTTGACGATTGCCTTTTTCCAGCTTGAAGTTTTTCCAGGTCTATAGCGAACCCGTTTAACTTTTCCGCCAACGTTAATAACGGTGCAATCTACAACTTTAACATTGAAAAGACGACGAACCGCTTCTTTAATTTCAATTTTGCTTGCTGCAGGATTTACTTTGAAAACGTATTTACCCTGTTCGCGAAGCAAAGTTGCTTTCTCTGTCATTACAGGCTCAATAAGGATATCTTCGTAATTCATTATTCAGCTCCTTCTTCTGCCTTGTAAAAATCACCGAGATTTTTTGCAGCTGTTTCAAGCATAACAATCTTCTTTCCATAAAACAAATCATGTGCACGAAGTCTGTTATATGAGAGGAATGAAACAGTAGGAATATTGCGACCAGCCTGTTTGATTTTTGCATCATCATCTTTGAGAACGATTACAGTGCGTTCATCTTTTCCGAAGTTGCTCAAAATCTTTACGAGGTCTTTTGTTTTTCCACTTGCAACAGTAAAATCTTCAACAATTGTAAGTTTGTCTGACTGAGCTTTCAAACTCAAAATAGACTTCATTGCTAAACGCTTTACTTTCTTTGGCAAAGCGAAGCTAAAATCTCTCGGTTTTGGTCCAAAAATAACGCCGCCGCCTCTTGTAATAGGTGATTTCTTATCACCACGACGAGCATTACCTGTACCCTTCTGCTTATAAGGTTTAGCATTGCTGCCATGAACTTCTGCACGGCCTTTTGTACATGCAGTACCAACACGTTTGTTAGCTAATTCGTTATTGATGGCATAGTAGATAACATCTTCATTAACCGGGAGTCCGAACACGGTATCATCAAGAGCAATCGTTCTAAGTTCTTTGCCATCGACTGAATAGACTTTCTTTTCCATTGTCTTCTCCTGTCGTTAGGATTTCTTAACCGCAGACTTGATGATCAGCGCACAGTCTTTATTCCCGGGTACTGACCCGCGAACCATCATTACTTTCATTTCAGGATCAATCTTAACGATTTTCAGATTCTGAACAGTTACACGCTCACGACCCATACGGCCTGGCATTTTAATGTTCTTAAAACATCTTCCTGGTGAAGTACACTGTCCTGTACCACCCGGCTCACGATGAAACTTTGAACCATGTGTAGCACGTCCACCATGGAAGCCCCAACGTTTCATAACGCCCTGGAAACCTTTACCTTTTGAAGTGGCTGTTACATCAAGGTATCTAACCGATTCAAAAAGTTCTACACCAACTTGATCACCAACTTTTACTTCGCCTTCGAAATCGCGAAATTCTTTAAGCTGCTGTTTAGGTGCAATTCCTTCCGCAAACTGACCAGCATAAGGCTTTGTAATCTGTGACTTTTTCTTATCACCAAGACCTAATACAACTGCGTCATAACCGAAAGTTTTTTTGTCCTTAAGTGCTACAACCGTATTAGGTTCGACGTGGATCACGGTAACAGGTGTTAAGTTGCCGTCTTCGTCAAAAACCTGGGTCATACCCACTTTTTTTGCAATCAGACCTTTCATTCTGACATTTCTCCTTGAGAGTGACTTGCGTCATTCTCGCATTTCAGCCGCCATTCCCTGATCCTGGGAACCGTACTGTTTTTTTCAATTTCAGCACAAAGTGCTTACTGTTTAATTTCTACATCAACACCGGCAGGCAATTCAAGCTTCATCAATGAATCCATTACATCTGCTGAAGGCTCGATAATATCGATAAGGCGTTTGTGTGTTCTCATTTCAAACTGTTCACGTGATTTCTTATTTACGTGAGGAGAACGCAAAACAGTTACCTTATTGATTCTTGTAGGAAGCGGGATTGGTCCAGAAACCTTAGCACCTGCTTTCTGCACAGTCTGCACGATAGCTTTTGCACTCTGATCGATTAACTCTACATCAAAAGCACGAAGTCTGACACGAATCTTTTCGGTCGCCATGTTTCCTCCAGGGTCGAATCAGATTCAAAAAGAACCCGATTCTAGACCCATATCTAAATTACTCTTTAATTTCAGTTACCTGACCAGAAGCAATAGTACGACCACCCTCACGGATAGCGAACTTAAGACCCTTGTCCATAGCAACAGGATGAATCAATTCACCGATAACTTTAGCATTGTCGCCTGGTTTAACCATGTCAACGCCATCAGGAAGAGAAATTGTACCAGTAATATCTGTAGTTCTGAAATAGAACTGTGGACGATAACCAGTAAAGAATGGGCTGTGGCGTCCACCTTCTTCCTGTGAAAGAACGTAAATCTGTCCTTCGAATTTTGTATGTGGAGAAATTGATGCTGGCTTTGCAAGAACCTGTCCGCGTTCAACATCTTTCTTTTCAATACCACGAAGAAGAATACCAACGTTATCACCAGCGATACCCTGATCAAGAGTCTTCTGGAACATTTCAATACCAGTTACTGTTGATTTCTGTGTTGGTTTAATACCGATGATTTCAACTTCATCGTTCATGTTAACAACACCGCGTTCGATACGGCCTGTTACTACTGTACCACGACCAGAAATTGTGAATACGTCTTCGATTGGCATCAAGAATGGTTTATCACTGTCGCGTACTGGATCATCAAAATATGTATCCATTACTTCAAGCAATTCATCAATGCATTTTGTATCATCAGCAGAAGCACCGTCAGCCAAAGCTTTGAATGCTGAACCTTTGATGATTGGTGTATCACGTGGATAACCATAAGAATCAAGAACATCACGAACTTCTTCTTCTACCAATTCGAGAAGATCTGGATCGTCCAACAAGTCGATTTTGTTCAAGAAAACGATAATCTTTGGAACACCTACCTGACGAGCAAGAAGGATGTGTTCACGTGTCTGTGGCATAACTGAATCTGGTGCAGAAACAACAAGAATAGCACCATCCATCTGAGCAGCACCAGTAATCATGTTCTTAACATAGTCAGCATGTCCTGGGCAGTCGATATGAGCATAGTGACGTTTGTCTGACTGATACTCAAGGTGGCGTGTGTTAATTGTAATACCACGTTCTTTCTCTTCTGGAGCATTGTCGATTTCATCATACTTCAGAGCCTTGTCGCCATATTTTTTAGCGCAGTGCATTGTGATTGCCGCTGAAAGAGTTGTCTTACCATGGTCAACGTGACCAATGGTTCCAACGTTCATATGCGGCTTTGTTCTTTCGAACTTTTCCTTTGCCATTTGATCCTCCTTAACAGATTAAAGGCAATCGCATTTAAATTTATGTGTTTTATTTTTCAAGATTTTCCCGCAAAACGGATATAATCTATCACACACATATACCAGTTGAAATTTGATTTTTGATTAAAAGATGGGACACCGCTTTTGCGGATTTTCTTGCATATTAGTCCATAATTTCGAACTAATTCGCTCGGAACCACCAATCATCATCAAACTTCGTTTAATGACCGGTTTGGCATCCAAGAGCCTGGCACACTGTGGTGCAATCAAAACCCTTAATGACCAACATTTGCAGTTGCTGCCAACGGCAGGTAACTTCTTCATCAAGGGCGGCGAAACCTGATGAAACATCTTTACGGTTATTCGCCCTGCGCTAAAACGCTTTGACTCTCAAAGAACCTGAGTTTTCACACATCTGCAAAATACTCGGACTTTTTTTATAACAAATATTAAAAAAAGATTCAAGAGCAAAGATGAAATTAACGCATTTCTTTGCGTTTTTTTGCAATTCAATTACGCTTTTTTACAATCCACTGCACAATGCTGTAAAATTTACGCTATATTATAGAAGAAACATACAAAATTTAATTTTCAAGCACATTTTCACATCAGAGCAGGCAAATTACATTTTTTATATATCAAATTGCTTCTTGGATATTAAAGCAGAATGCTTCAATCAGACTATGTATTTAAAACAAAAAAGCCACTCTGTAACAGAGCGGCTTTTCTTAAACCCAAAACAAAGTTCAGGTTTTTCAGGCTACCATCTGAAATGTGCAAATGCCTTGTTTGCATCTGCCATTTTGTGTGTATCTTCCTTCTTCTTGTATGCTGTACCTGTATTATTGAAAGCATCCAAAAGTTCAGAAGCAAGTCTGTCGCTCATATTGTGACCGCTCTTTGCACGAGCTGCACCAATAATCCAGCGCATAGCCAAAGCTTCGCGGCGAGATTCACGGATTTCAATCGGAACCTGGTAAGTAGCACCACCAACGCGGCGAGATTTAACTTCTACCAGAGGTTTAACATTATCAAGAGCCTTCAAGAATACTTCAAGAGGATCTTTGTCTGTTTTTTCCTTGAGCTTGTCCATTGCATCGTAAATGATTTCGATACAAGTTGCTTTTTTGCCATCAAGCATCATTCTTCCAACAAATTTTGAAACAACAACGCTATTGTATTTTGCGTCTGGCATTACGTGACGGTCAATAGACTTATTCTTTCTTCCCATTTTACGTCTCCTTATGCCTTAGGACGCTTTGCGCCATACTTTGAGCGTCCGCGTTTGCGGTCTTCAACACCAAGTGTATCTTTTGTACCACGAATAATATGATAGCGAACACCAGGAAGGTCCTTAACACGACCACCACGAATAAGAACAACTGAGTGTTCCTGCAAATTGTGTCCAATTCCAGGAATATATGCAGTAACTTCAATTCCATTGCTTAAGCGAACACGAGCTACTTTACGAAGAGCAGAGTTCGGTTTTTTTGGGGTAACAGTCATAACACGTGTACATACGCCACGTTTCTGCGGACAAGACTGAAGCGCGGGAGACTTCGTTCTGTTCGCAGCTGATTTACGTCCCTGACGAATCAACTGATTAATTGTAGGCATTAGCCTTCTCCTATTTTTACACCGGCCAGCACTCCGGTAGATTTTCAATTTAATGGAAGCGCTGAAAATTATGTTTCAGCACCACCTTAAAAGTTTTTCATCTGCAAAACATTTTAAGATGAAATTAAGAGCAAAATCTGCAAACAAATGCAGACTTTGCTAAATGTATCAAATTCTGTAAGCTTATGTCAACCAATATCAAAACTTTTAACAAAAGCTTGCATTTACAGCAGATTAATCTTCGGCAATGTCTGCATCGCCATCATCTTCGATAGTTTCAGCCTGTTTTTCAAGCTTTCTCTTTTCGAGAATCTGGTTCATCTGCTCTTCAAGATCTGTATCATTAGAATCCTTAAGTTTAATGTTCTTATAGCGGCGGCTTCCTGTTCCGGCAGGAATCATATGACCGATAATTACATTTTCCTTAAGACCATGAAGTGTATCTACAGAACCTGCAATGGCAGCATTTGTAAGAACACGTGTTGTTTCCTGGAACGAAGCAGCTGACATGAATGAATCAATGTTCAAAGATGCTTTTGTAATACCCTGGAACAAAGGAGCTGCAACAGCCGGCTGTCCGCCCTCTTCAATAACGCGTTTGTTCTCTTCATGGAACTTATACTTATCAACCTGCTGACCATAGATAAAGCGTGTATCACCTACGGCAACAATTTCAACCTTGCGGAGCATCTGGCGGATAATAACACCAATATGCTTGTCATTGATGTTAACACCCTGTGCACGATAAACAGACTGGATTTCATCCATCAAATAGCGCTGCAAAGTATTTTCACCAGAAATTGCAAGAATATCATGCGGGCTCAATGAACCGTCACAAAGCTGTTCACCTGCAACAACCTCATCACCGTCACGAACAAGCAGGCGCTTTGTCATTGGAATCTGATGTTCAAAAGCCTTTCCATATTTATCTTCAACAACAAGAATACGTTTGCCTTTTGTAACAGACTTCTGATAAACCTTTCCAGAAATCTGAGCCAAAACAGCAGGACTCTTTGGTTTGCGTGCTTCGAACAATTCTGCAACACGTGGCAAACCACCAGTAATATCGTTTGTCTTAGAAGATTCTTTTGGCAGTTTAGCAATCAGCTGACCTGCTTTAATGTTCTTTCCTTCTGAAACCTGAAGAACTGCACCGGCTGGCAAGCTGTAAGAGCCAAGTTCTGTACCTGCTTCATCACCAATCCAGACACGAGGCTGTTTTGTATCAAGGTGAAGGTCTGTAATTCTGCGCTCTTCTGTTCCAGTATCTTCATTAATTGAAGTTTCAAGTGTTGAACCTTCGATAATATCTTCGAAATGAACATGTCCGGTAACTTCAGCAATAATCGGATCTGTATAAGCATCGAATGTTGCGATTGTCTCTTCTGCTTCGAGGAGCTGCTCTTCTTTTACAAGAACAGTTGAACCGTTCTGAATTTCAACTTCCTGGTCTTTTCCTGCAAGATAAATCTTGTCGTCGCGCAAAAGAATCTGTGCAATTTCGCTTGATTTAACTTCTTTTCCACCAGCTTTGAAAAGAGGAACGTCTTTAAGAACACGGTCTCCATCTTTTACCAAAAGCTCTGCATTTTTAGGAACATCAACAATGTCAAGGATGCGTGTAACAAGCATCTTACCTTTACGGGTAAAGAGCATTGAACCGTCATCCATATCAACGTGAACACCTTTTATTGAGCGTACAAGAACTTTGTCTTTGAGAACAATGCGGTTATCTGTTGTTGCTGCAGTAGCTGTACCACCGACATGGAAAGTACGCATTGTAAGCTGTGTACCAGGCTGACCGATTGACTGAGCAGCAATAACGCCGACAGCTTCACCAATTTCAACAATCTTGTTGCGTGCAAGATTTCTGCCGTAACATTTGCAGCAGACACCATGACGGCTTTCGCAAGTCAAGACAGTTCTGAGTTTTACGCTTTCAACACCTGCATCTTCAATTTTTGCAGCAATCTCATCTGTAATATATTCGTTTACACCGCAGATAACTTCGCGTGTAATTGGATGAAGAACTCTTTCAAGAGTAAAGCGGCCGACGATGCGGTCTTTCAAAGATTCAACAATCTTGTCTCCATCTTTAAGTGCTGAATATTCAATACCATTGATTGTTCCACAGTCATCTTCGTTTACGACAACATCCTGTGCAATATCAACAAGGCGGCGTGTCAAATAACCAGCTTCTGCTGTTTTAAGAGCTGTATCTGAAAGACCCTTACGTGCACCAGATGTAGAAATAAAGAATTCGATAACCGAAAGACCCTCTTTAAAGTTTGCACGGATTGGAAGCTCGATAATATCACCGTTAGGTTTAGCCATCAAACCACGCATAGCCGCAAGCTGAGAAATCTGTTTCTTAGAACCACGGGCACCAGATGTAGCCATCATATAGATGGTATTAAATCCGTCTTTATCTTTTTCAAGCTTGCTGTACATAATGTCAGTAAGCTTATCATTTGTTTTCTGCCAGACTTCAACAACCCTGTTGTATCTTTCATCCTGAGAAATAACACCGCGTTTATACTGATTTTCAATTTCAGTAACTTCGCTGTTAGCCTTGTTCATAATTTCAGGCTTTTCTTCAGGAACAAGAATATCATCCATTGAAAGTGTTGCACCAAAGAATGTTGCATATTTATAACCACATGCTTTGATTGCATCGAGCATTTTGACTGTAAGCCATGGACCGCTCTTCTTATAAACCTTTTCAATGAGTTTTCTGATTTCTTTATCACCAAGCAGTTCGTTAACATAGTCAACTTCAGGAGGCATAAGTTCGTTGAAAATCAAGCGTCCGGCTGTTGTAGAAATCAAATCGCCTTTCTTGAAAGCTCCCTCGATTGAATCTTTTGGAGCAGGAACTTTAATTTCTGACTGCCAGTCAATGTTCTTTACTTCTGCTGCAAGCTGAACTTCGTTTGCACAAGTAAAACGCTTGCCAGTGCCCTTTCCTGTAGGTTTAATCTTTGTAAGATAATAGATACCAAGAACCATGTCCTGTGACGGATAAACGATTGTCTTTCCGTTAGCAGGGTCAAGAAGGTTGCGTGCAGAAAGCATCAATGTCCAGCATTCCATCTGTGCAGCCTGTGTCAATGGAACATGAACTGCCATCTGGTCGCCATCGAAGTCGGCGTTAAATGCTTTACATACAAGAGGATGCAAACGGATAGCCTTGCCTTCAACAAGTACAGGTTCAAAAGCCTGAATACCAAGACGGTGCAATGTTGGAGCACGGTTAAGCATAACCGGATGTTCACGGACAACTTCATCAAGAATCTGATAAACTTCCGGAGCTTCGCTTTCAACGAGCATTTTTGCTTTTTTGATATTGTAGACAATGTCTTTGTCTACAAGTTTTTTCATGATAAACGGCTTGAAAAGTTCAAGAGCCATTTTTGTAGGCAGACCGCACTGCCACAGTTTCAGTTCAGGACCAACGATAATAACTGAACGACCAGAATAGTCAACGCGTTTACCAAGAAGATTCTGGCGGAAACGGCCCTGTTTTCCTTTAAGCATATCTGAAATTGACTTAAGAGGACGGCTTGAAGCGCCTTTTACAACGCGCTTGCGCTTTGAATTGTCAAACAAAGCATCAACAGCCTCTTGAAGCATGCGTTTTTCGTTTCTGATAATGATATCTGGAGCAGAAAGCCCCATCAATCTCTTTAAACGGTTGTTGCGGTTAATTACACGGCGATACAAATCGTTCAAATCTGATGTTGCAAAGCGTCCGCCGTCAAGCTGAACCATAGGACGAAGTTCAGGAGGAATAACAGGAATAACGTCGAGAATCATCCATGAACATTTGTTTTCTGAAGCACGGAAATTTTCAACGATTTCAACACGTTTAAGAAGGCGCTTGTCGCTTTTTGCGCCTTTTTCAATCATTTTTGCTCTTAATTCAGCAGCAAGTTCATCAAGATTGAGGTTTTCAAGCAATGTCTTAATTGCTTCTGCACCCATTCCGGCAGAGAAAGAACCGCCGTAACGTTCCTGTGCTTCCATATACTCATCTTCGCTCAAAAGCTGCATCTTTTTAAGGTCAGTATCACCGGCATCAATAACGATGTATTTTTCGTAATAAAGAACAGAACGAAGAGCAGCAACCTGCAGATCAAGCAACAGCCCCATGCGAGAAGGCACAGAACGATAGTACCAAATATGAGATACAGGAGCAGCAAGATCAATGTGACCCATTCGTTCACGGCGAACTTTAAAATGTGTAACTTCAACACCACAACGGTCACAAATTACGCCCTTGTAACGGATTGATTTAAATTTACCACAATAACATTCCCATTCTTTTGTGGTACCAAAGATTCGCTCACAAAAAAGACCATCTTTCTCAGGACGCAATGTTCGGTAATTTATTGTTTCAGGTTTCTTAACTTCACCATAAGACCATGCACGGATGGTTTCCGGCGAAGCGAGCTTAATCATCAAGCTGTCAAAATCCTGTATATCGCGCATCTACTTCTCCTATATAGTTGCTTTTGCTATAAACTAAAGTTCAGCTGGAAACCTCCGGGTCTAGCACCGCCGGAGGCTTCATCTTCTTTTTGTCAATTAGAACGTAGAACTGCTCTTGTCGATAAGTTCCTGATCACGTTCTGTAAGCGCAATCTGCTTGCCTTTTGCATCATAAATAGTGAAATCAAGAGCAAGACCACGCAATTCCTGAACCAAAACGTTAAATGCTTCTGGAACACCAGCAGCTGTTGTAGGTTCACCTTTAACAATTGACTCGTAAATCTTTGAACGACCAGTCATATCATCTGACTTGATTGTCAAAAGTTCCTGCAATGTGTTTGCAGCACCATAAGCTTCAAGTGCCCAAACTTCCATTTCACCAAGACGCTGACCACCGAACTGAGCTTTTCCTCCCAATGGCTGCTGTGAAACAAGTGAATATGGACCAGTTGAACGGGCATGCATCTTATCATCAACCAAGTGGTGCAGCTTCATAAAGTAGATGACACCAACGAATACAGGGTTTTCAAACGGCTGACCAGTTCGTCCATCGCGCAAGATTGCTTTTGAATTACTCTTGAATCCGGCCTGTTCAAGTTTTGCACCAATCTGCTCGTTAGAAGGAGACTGGAAAACAGGTGCTTCATACCATTCATCAAGGTAAAGACCGGCAAGACCAAGTTCAGATTCCATAATCTGACCAATATTCATACGAGAAGGAACGCCCAAAGGATTCAAACAGATATCAAGCGGTGTTCCGTCTTCCATGTATGGCATATCTTCAACAGGCAGAATACGTGCAACAATACCCTTGTTACCATGGCGTCCTGCCATCTTATCACCTTCGCGGAGCTTGCGTTTTGTTGCGATAAGAACTTTTACAATTTCATCAACACCTGGGTTCAAATCATCACCGGCAGTTCTTCGCAGACGCTGAACATCAATAATTGTTCCTTCAATTCCGTGTGGAACACGCAGAGAAGAATCGCGGACTTCCTTGGCTTTTTCACCAAAGATTGAATTCAAAAGCTTGAATTCAGGTGTAGTTTCAGTTTCGCTCTTTGGTGTAACCTTACCAACAAGGATATCACCAGAACGAACTTTTGCACCAATGCGGATAATTCCTTCTTCATCAAGATTATCAAGAGCTTTTTCTCCAGTATTTGGAATGTCTCGTGTAATCTTTTCCGGACCAAGCTTTGTTTCACGGATTTCTGTTGTAAATTCCTTGATATGAATAGAAGTAAACATATCTTCTTTTACAACGCGCTGTGAAATAAGGATAGCATCCTCGTAGTTGTATCCATTCCACGGAACGAATCCAACAAGAATATTTCTACCAAGTGCAAGTTCTGCATTATATGTTGCAGGACCATCTGCAAGAGGTGTGCCTTTTTCAACATGCTGACCAAGTTTAACAATTGGTTTCTGATGATAACAAGTATCCTGGTTTGTGCGCTGATACTTCAAAATCGGATAAACATCAAAGTCTTCCGGATTTCTCTGTGTTACAGGTTTTACACGAACTTCATCAGCAGATACCCACACAACTTCACCAGGACGCTTTGCCTTTACAAGAACACCAGAGTCGTAAGCGCATTTCTTTTCCATACCGGTACCAACACGTGGTGGCTCCGGATAAAGAAGAGGAACAGCCTGGCGCTGCATGTTACAGCCCATCAATGCACGGTTAGCATCATCATGCTCAAGGAATGGAATAAGAGCTGCAGAAACAGAAATAATCTGTTTTGGTGAAACGTCCATGTACTGAACGTCTTTTGGAGAACGTGAAGAATAATCACCACGGCGGCGGCATGAAATCTGGTCTGTTGCAAACGAACCGTCTTCTTTCATGTCTACAGAAACTGTTCCAATATAGTAGCGGTCTTCTTCCATTGCAGAAAGATATTCAACTTCCTGTGTTGCCTTTCCATCAACAATCTTTCTGTAAGGTGCTTCAAGGAAACCATAATCGTTTACACGTGTATAAATTGAAAGTGAGACGATAAGACCAATGTTTGGTCCTTCAGGTGTTTCAATAGGGCACATGCGTCCATAATGCGTATAGTGAATATCGCGGACTTCGAAACTTGCACGGTCACGTGAAAGACCACCTGGTCCCAAAGCGTTCAAACGGCGCTTATGTGTAAGTTCTGCAAGAGGGTTAACCTGATCCATGAACTGAGAAAGCTGGCTTGAACCAAAGAATTCCTTGATTGCACCAACAATCGGCTTGATTGAAACAAGATCCTGAGGTTTCATTGTCTCAGTTTCTTTCAAGCCCATGCGCTCTTTTGCAATTCGTTCCATGCGGCTGAATGCAGTCTTCAAAGAATTTGTCATCAATTCGCCGACAGAACGAACACGACGGTTGCCAAGATGATCAATATCATCAACAGGTTCGTCACCAATATAAACTGTAACCAGATACTTCATCGTAGAAATGATATCCTGCTTTACAAGAGTATGTTCTTCGACATTGTCCTGGTAATTGAATTTTTTATTTAACTTGTAGCGACCAACACGACCCAGATCATAGCGGCGCAAAGAGAAGAACATTGTGTTCAAATCTTTTTCTGCATTTTCAACTGTAATCGGTTCGCCTGGAAGAAGTACAGAATAAACAGCTGCAAGTGCATCTTCTTTTGTCGGTTCGTCAGATTCTGCACCTTCTTTTGTAAATCTGATTTCTTCGCGCTCAAAACAATTGATAATCATCTGAGAATTCAATGAACCCTCTGCTTCAAAATCAATAGTTTCAATCTTTTTAATTTCGTTTGCAAAAAGCTCGTCTATGCTGTGCGGATGAAGTTTTTCGCCGGCACGGAAAATTTTCTTTTCTTCGCCAGATTCTTTGTCTGTAATATAGATAGCTTTGGCGAGAACTTTTCCAACAAGCTTTTCTCTATTGTCTGTTGTTACATCAACTTCTTCAGTCTTATAGAAACAACGGATGATTTCTTCGCGAGAATCGTAACCTAAAGCGCGGAGGAAAATTGTACCTAAAATGCGCTTTTTGCGGTCAATCTTTGCATAAATAAGTTCTTTTTTCTGATCAATTTCAAATTCAAGCCATGAACCACGGTATGGAATGATGCGGCTTGAATAAACGCCCTTTTCGTGGCAGAAAATAACACCCGGCGAACGATGAATCTGAGAAACAACAACTCGTTCTGCACCATTAATAATAAACGTACCGCGATCTGTCATGAGAGGAATGTCTCCCATGTAGATATCTTTCTGACGGATTTCACCAGTCTGCTGGAATACAAGATTGATGCGTGCTTTTAACGGAACTGCATATGTCAAACCTTTCTGTTTGCATTCAAGTTCAGAAAATTTAATGTTTTCTTCATCAAGCTCGTAGAACTCATATTCAAGAGACATGTCACCATTTGGGCTTTCAATAGGGAACGTTGAGCGGAAAACTTCTTCAAGACCTTGTACGGCAAGTTCCTGTTTTGCATCAAGTTTTTCTTTCTGTAAAAAACTTTCATATGAAGAAGTCTGGATTCCTATCAAGTCAGGAAGTTCCATAAAGTTCTGAATATTTTTTCCTATGTACTGACGATTGATTATCGCTTTCTTGGCAGACATCGATCCCCCTTGTCTTTTAGCCGCAATGGCTCTTCTTTTACGGGTTGTGCCGAACTACTACTGGCCGTCTTTGGCTTGCGGAACACATTTCCCCGAGGTTTTATAAACCCTATAAACAGATTCAGCTACCGAAATAAACATTCCGGTAGCACACGCTTTAATTTTGAGTAAAACAAATGCTGTAAAAAAAACTCTGCCGAACCCGTTTAAGGGTGGCAAAGTTTGTTATTCTCAAAGCTGAATTATGCAATCTTAACTGTTCCGCCAGCTGCTTCAACAGTAGATTTAATTTTAGCTGCTTCGTCTTTAGAAACACCTTCTTTGAGAGCTTTTGGAGCACCTTCAACGAGGTCTTTTGCTTCTTTAAGACCAAGACCTGTAACTTCACGTACAGCCTTGATAACAGCAATTTTCTTAGCAGGATCAGCTGCTTCGAGTGTTACGTTGAATTCTGTCTGCTCTTCAGCAGCTGCAGCACCGCCAGCTGCACCACCAGCCATTACAACTGGAGCTGCTGCTGTTACGCCGAACTTCTCTTCAATAGCCTTTACGAGGTCTGAGAGTTCAATAATTGTCATTGATGCAATTGCATCCAAAATCTGATCGTTTGTTAAAGCTGCCATATTATCTTCTCCTTAAATAGGCATTTAATTTTATTTGTCGGGACAGGACGACAGCATTGAAGCCTGACACCGTTTTATTCAGTTTCAAGGAAACCGATATGCAGATTAGTTTGCACCTTCTGCATTTTTCTTATCAACAACAGCCTGCAAAGTTGCAGCCAATTTCTGTGTTGTAGAATTAAGAGCACAAGCAAACATAGTAAGAAGCTGTGTTTTGCCAGGCAATTTTGAATAAGCTTCAATCTTAGCTTTGTCATACACTGTTTTTTCAATGTATGCACCTTTTACTACCAATGCAGGAACTTCTTTTGCAAAATCAAACATGATTTTTGCAACTTCGTTAGAATCTTCCTTTGAAAGAGCAACAGCTGTTGGACCAGCAAGGTAGTCAGCTACGTTTTCAACTTTAAGTTCATCAAAAGCAACACGTGCAAAATTGTTTTTTACAACTTTGAATTCGCAATTTTTAGCACGGAGCTGTTTGCGCAAATCTGTAATCTGAGCAACTGTCAAACCACGGTATTCTGCAAAGATGAAATCGTTATAGCCTTCCAAAACAGACTTAACTTCTGCAATTGCTTCTACTTTGGCAGGTTGAAGTTTTTTTGCTTTAATAGCCATAATTACTCACCATCCTTGTAGTCAATCCAAACGCCAGGACCCATTGTTGAGTTTACTGAAACAGACTGGATATAATCGCCTTTTGCATCAGCTGGCTTTTTGCGTGAAATTTCTGTCATAAGAGCATTTACGTTTTCAGCAAGCTTATCAGCATCCATTGAAACTTTGCCAACAGCAAGGTGAATAACTCCACCTTTATCTGCACGGTATTCAACACGACCTTTTTTAAGTTCGTTGATAGCAGCAGTAATGTCTGTTGTAACAGTTCCTGTTTTTGGGTTAGGCATCAAACCTTTGCGACCGAGAACCATACCCAAACGGCCAACATCTTTCATCATATCTGGTGTTGCAACAGCAACATCAAAGTCGAGCCAACCGCCCTTAACTTTGTCGATATATTCTGTTGAACCTGCAAATGCTGCACCAGCATCAAGAGCTTCTTTTACACGGTCTTCTTTACAGAAAACCAGAACTTTCTTTTCGCCTTTAAACTGATTTGGCAAAACCAAAGTGTCGCGTACAGTCTGAGCTTTTCCGAGATTCAAGCAAACATGAAGTTCTACAGTTTCGTCAAACTTTGCAAATTTAAGGTCTTTTACCAAAGCACATGCTTTTGCAAGTTCATAAGACTGTGTAGGATCATACTTTTTCAGTGACTCGCGATATTTCTTTCCGTGTTTCATATTACCGCTCCACCTCTACGCCCATACTGCGAGCAGTACCTGCGATGATTTTTTTTGCTGCTTCAATGTCATTTGCATTGATATCAGGCATTTTTGTCTTTGCAATTTCTTCAAGCTTTTCTTTTGAGAGTTTGCCGACTTTATTCTTAAGAGGGTTTCCAGAACCTTTGTCGATTCCAACTGCTTTTCTGATAAGAACTGCTGCTGGAGGAGTCTTAAGAACAAATGTGTAAGACTTGTCTTGATAGACTGTGATGACAACCGGAATTACAAGACCCGGTTCCATGGTTTTTGTACGGTCATTAAACTGCTGTACAAACTGAGGAGCACTGACACCATACGGACCAAGTGCCGGACCTACTGGAGGAGCTGGTGTAGCTTTTCCTGCTGGACACTGCAACTTGATAATGGCCGTTACCTTTTTCTTTGCCATATATGTCTCCTTTTTAATTGGTGCACCGGAAAAACCGGTTTTAGCGAGGCGTTATCACCAACGGTGCACAACCTCTCCCAAAATAGAAAACCTCTTTAAAAAGAGGCTTTCCAAGGACTAAACCTTTTCAACTTGTAAAAGATCAACTTCAACAGGTGTAGCACGACCAAAAATGCCGACTACAACCTTTAATTTATTCTTTTCAAGATTAACTTCATCAATTGTACCGGTAAAACTTGCAAAAGGTCCGTCAATAACCTTTACAGTTTCACCAACAGAGAACGATTGTCTTACGCGAGGAGTTTTTTCACCCTTGATGTCACCAGCTTTCTGCAGAAGAGCTTTTGCTTCTTCAGCTGGAATAGGACGAGGACGAACATTGTTTGATGTACCGACAAAACCTGTTACACCATTTATGCGGCGAATAGAAGAACAAACTGATTTCCATCCCAAGCCATCAGGCAGGTCAAGTTCTGCCATAATATAACCAGGAAGCAAAAGTTTTTTTATTTCTTTCCTTTTTCCGTCTTTTACGTCAACAACAGTTTCAACTGGAACTTTTACATCAAGAACATTTTCTGCAGGAAGATCTCCCTGTTCAAGCATAGAACGTATTGTTCTTTCAATCTTGGCTTCGTATCCAGAAAAAACATGAAGGATATACCAACCCTTTGCCATTAGACTTCCTTAGAAAACCAATTTCATGCCAGAAACACACAGCCAGTCAAGCAGGCCAAGTACAACTGCAACAAACAAAGTCGAAAGCAAAACAACTTTGATTGACGAAATAACGTCATCAAAACTCGGCCATACAACCTTTTTAAGTTCTGCAACACTTTCTCTAAAGAAATTTGTGATCTTTCCCATCACGGACCTCGTTTTTTCAACTTAAGAATCTAAAAAAATGCTGCACTGAACATACAAAAAGAACAGAGCAGCAGCAAAATACAGGCCAGGCAAGACTCGAACTCGCAACACTCGGTTTTGGAGACCGACGCTCTACCATTGGAGCTACTGGCCTAAAAGTAAAATTAAAAAACCGCACGCAGTTTTTTAATTTTACTGGCAAACCGCAGTTTGCCATAAAAAAGCATTATTTAGCCTTTGTTTCTTTATGCAAGGTATGCTTGCGATCGAAAGGACAATACTTTTTCAATTCAAGTTTACCCTGAATATTTTTTCTGTTTTTATAAGTTGTATAATTCTTTCTCTTGCATTCACTGCACTGCAATGCAATAATCTCAACAGCAGTCTTTTTTGAAGCCATTTTAATTTCCCCTTACTATATATACAGCAACAAAAGTTGCTCTTCTTTAATACACAATTTAAGCAAAAGCCTTCAAGCGGAATCGGACCGCTGACCTCGTCCTTACCAAGGACGCGCTCTACCATCTGAGCTATAAAGGCACGCTCTCAAACCAGTGTTTATAACCAGATTCAGTTCGTAGAGAATAACGATAAAAATCATTTTTGTCAACATAAAAATCAACATTTTAAACATTTTTTTTAATTTTATCGTCACGAGGTTATTCACTTTAACATAAAATAGCCTGATTAAACAAGCCTTCAGCTGCAAAAACAGGCATAAAAACCTTTGATTATATAAATTTTTATAAGCTGCATCGTTTTGCCGTCTCGAAAATGATTTATTGCAGAACTTGCCGAATGCAATCAAAATATTGTAATCTTTTTATATGAAGACTATAGATGAACTTGTCAACAACATTCTAGATTCATACCAGAATTACGGCGGAATCAACTTTTCGGAAGCTGAAAATTTTCCAAACAGGCAGACTGTTCAGGAAATTTTAAGGGACCTGCAGAATATAATTTTTCCAGGTTTCAACACGGCAGAAAAGCTCGACAGAGACAGCCTTAAATACACAACCGGAGAGCGGGTACACCGTCTTGTAAGCAACCTTACGGCAGAAACACAAAAAGCTCTTCTATATATATGCAAGACAAACAACATCGAAGAGCGCAATTGTTTCGGGCTTGCAGAAAAAACAGTACTTTCGCTTGTTGAATACATTCCAGAAATTCGCCGTCTTGCACGGCTTGATGCAGAAGCAGCACTTGCAAACGACCCGGCAGCAAACAGCATAGAAGAAGTCATTCTTTCTTACCCAGGTTTGCAGGCAATATTAGTCTATCGAATTGCACATTTTCTACACACAAACGGCGTTCCTATAATTCCGCGGATTATGAGCGAATACATACACGGACGCACCGGCATTGACATAAACCCGGGCGCCACAATCGGCGAATCTTTCCACATTGACCACGGAACCGGCGTTGTAATCGGTGAAACATGCGTAATCGGCAACCGTGTCAAGATTTTTCAGGGCGTAACGCTCGGTGCACTAAGCGTAAAAAAGGAACTGCAGGCAAAAAAGCGCCACCCGACAATCGAAGATGATGTAACAATTTATCCGGGAGCAACAATTTTAGGCGGCAGCACCGTTATAGGCAAAGGCAGCATAATCGGCGGAAACGTCTGGGTTATTTCGTCTGTTCCGCCATACAGCAAAGTAAAATATCAGCTTGCAGACAAACCGGACGAACCCAAAACACAGGAAAAGTAACAGACATCTGCATAATCCACGGAAAAACAAAAAAAATTCAGTCTGAAAAGACAAATTTTTAAAAAATAAACATATATTATATAGATAGCCTAAATGTC
>JAKSTS010000013.1 GCA_024402455.1 Treponemataceae bacterium | reverse complement strand
AAAATTATTTTTCCAGATTTTATCTGATGCGCCAAAGAAATAATCTGCTGCAGCCACAATCACACAAAACGATTTTTGCAAAACTCGTTTCAGCCTAATATTTATATTTTTCGGCTGTTTTTAATCCGCTTTATTCAAACGGCTTAAAATTTTCAAGCTTTATGGTGATGCACAAATTTGAAAAAACACACTAAAAATCAATGCAATACAATTTTTGCATTGACTTTTAGCCTACAACTTTTCAGCAGAAGCAGAAAGATTATTTGTTGCTTCGCTTATTCTGTCGAACTGTTCCTTTATTTTAAGTGCTTCATTACATTCAAATTCAATTTTTTCAGTGCCTTGCTCACAAGTATCAATCAAACCTTCAGAAAAGTTTCGAAGTGTCTGAATCTTGGCTTTAATATCTTTTGTATAATCAATAATTCCATCAGAAAGACGACGGATTTCGGCTGCAACAATATGGAAATTTTTTCCTACGGCGCCGGCACTTGAAGCTTCAAGTTCTGCATTAAATGCAATAATCTTTGAGTCATCTGCAATGCTGTTGATAAAACTTACAATTTCATCAACATTTTTAAGCTCATTATTAAGCTCTGTTATTTTTTTGATTGACTGAGTATTGTTTTCAGAAATGCTGTGCAGCTGGTCTAAGTTCTTTGAAAAACTTTCTATGCCCTCTTTTGTTGAAACAACAAGATCCTGAACGCTTTGATATAGTTCATTGTCATTTTTCTGCTTTATCTCGTTCAGTTTCAGCATATAATAGTAACAATGGTTATATTGATTTATGCCGTTATATAAAGCAACAGCCATTTCTTCACATGAATCATATCCGCAGGCACCGCAATTCAAAAAATCTTCCGGTTTGGTCTTAAGCATTTTTGCATAAATTTCTTTCAGCTCAATTTCAGAAGGATATCTAATTGTCATTTGGAAATTGCTGCATCTGTTAACATATGACCTGTTATATATATTTGGTTTCCAATATTCATTTACCAAACGGAAGAACTTTTTTTCGCCATTGCGTTTATCGGTTTTGAGCAGCGCTTTTCTTTCATTCATTCGCTTTTCTACAAAACCTTCAATTTCATCTAAAGACTCATCTTTATTTACTGTTCCGGCTCCATCATTGCATCCACGCTCACAATTCAAACAATCTATTAATTGATAAGGAAGTTCTTTTCCTTTTTGCAGAGAATCAGACAGCTCTTCAAAATATTCTGACATAACAGGCTGTCCTTCAATTTTGCGGATTTTTTTAGAAATGCCAGGAAGATAACCTTCTGCAGTACGCATCAATCCGCCCGGAGTCGAATAAAGCACAGCTTTTTCCGCAGGAAAATTATCATAAGGTGTTTTACTATATGTACTTAAATCAATTTTTTTCTGTTCAAAATAATCACTTATTGATTTCATGGTAACGTTGTAATCACCAAGATGATTTTCTGCAAATTCTCGTTTTTTAGCATAACATGGCGAAATTGCAGCAAATTTATAATCTTTATATTCAGGATAAAATTCTTTTACCATTCGAACAGTATGAGCCATCGGAGAATCTGCAGGACTCAAATATGGAAGCAGCTCCGGCTTATAAATTTCAACATAACTTATCAGAGCCGGGCATGGCTGTGCAATTACTAATTTAGGATTATTTGCTTTGATATATTCTATGTATGATTTTGTGGTAAGCTCTGCACCAAAAGAAACATCAAAAACAGCCTTTACACCAATTGATTTGAGCCATGTATTAAGTTCCAGGTCTCTTCCTTTAAAATTGGCAGCAGCAGCCGGTGCAACAACTGCAACAATCTTTTGACCGCTTTTCAAATCATCAAGGAAAACATCGAAATCATCGATTCCTTTACGTGCACCATGTTTACATGCCTTAATACACGCACCGCATCCTATACATAAATCATGGTTAATTCTTATATGATCAGAAGAACCATCATTGCAAAACTTTGAAGGACAGACAACTATGCATCTATGACAGTTCACACATTTTTTTGAATCTACAGAAATTACAGGAACTAATGAAGTTGACAAAGTTTTCTCCTATATAAAGAATTATTGTTTAAGTATATCTTACAAAATTGAGAAAATAAAGTTTTTTTAACAATCTTCCAAACTTCAGAAAACAGTTTTAAACTGCAAATAAAAATGTCTTTTAAAACACTGAAAAAACTGCACTTCTTAAAATTTTATTGCTCAAACTCCATCAAAGAGCCTTTGTCAAAAGTCCATTCAGGTGTTTTCAATACAGTATCTTCGACATTGTACCACGGACTGAAACTTTCATAACTTTTCAGAATATGAAATTCCTGCGACGGCATATAACTTTGACCAAGCAGCATTACTTTTTTTCCTGTTTTTTTATCAACTGCAACATCAAGAACAAGCACAACATGTCCCGGACTTCCTCCATAAATAAAGAAATCGCCCGGTTTAATATTTTCTATTGCTTTTGATTTTGACTCTTTTGACAGAGAATAAGTGCCGGCATAAGCATAAATGAATTTTAAATATTCTTCAAAAACATCTCTATCATTGCCTTTTTTAAAGCCGCTTTTCCAGACTGCATTGTTTCCAGAAACAACAACCCTTTCGCCATTTATATAGCGGCTAAAAGGCACAATCATTCCGTTTGTAATGTGAAATTTAATCTGTGAATATTTTGCTTCTTTATATAAATATTCTGCCCTTAATTTCATTACGGCATCTGCACATTGAATTAAATCAACATTGAGAATAGGCATGTCGAAAACTGAAACATAAACCTTGTTCAGCTTTTCGCTGCCATCATAAAGCAAAACTGGCGAACCATATTTTTTGAGCGGATAAGAACGCAAAAATTCTTCAAACGAATTTGCTTCATAACTAACTCGTTCATAACCTTTTGGCGGCAAGAATCTTTCAAGAATATTGTTTCCTTCTTTGTTGATTTTTTGCGAAAAGCAGGAAAATACCAAAAGAGAAAAAATTACAGTTAACGCAACTTTTTTTAACATTCTGTTTCCATTCAATTGAAAAACCACAGTGCTGAACAGAAAATCCTTAACGGAAAAGTTTACTATGCACGAAAATACACTTTGTCCTTTTTAAGAAAAACTCCGTTTTTTTCTATTGTTCCATCTGTAAAATATACAAGTTTATGATGCACCGGAACACGCTTTTGCCCTTCAGCTTAAAACACAGCATTTTTAAGTACTGTTCTAAAAAATAAAAATGCAGCAGAAAATGCAGTCTTTCGTTTAAAAACGACAGACATGCAATTTTCATTTTCAGGCATCTTTAGAATTATCTATTGAATCCATTGAAGCATTAAGTTCCACAGAAATTGTCTTTAGCTTCTGTGCAGAATCTGAAAGTGTTTCTGTTGCAGCACTAAAATTGCTGACACCTGCTGCAATCTGTTTGAGCGTAATAAGAATCTGAGAAGAAGCTGCAGCCTGCTGCTGAATGATGCTTGTAATGTTTGAAGCAGAATCTACTGTAATTTCTGCAGCATTTTTTATGCTGTTAAATCTTGCTTCAAGTTCATTTGCACTTTCGCAGCCCTCGTTTATTTTTGCAGTTCCACTTTCACTTGCAATAATAAGGCTGTCTGAAGACTGCTGAATTTCTGTAATTTTGCCTTTTATTTCCCGTGTTCCGTCAATAATGCCGTCTGCAAGACGTCTTATTTCACTTGCAACGATATGGAAATTTTTTCCAGCTTCACCTGCACTTGCAGCTTCCAGTTCAGCATTAAAAGCAATGATTTTGGCCTGATCAGCAACGCTGTTAATAAGGGAAACAATATCCCATATGTTCTCAATCTTATCGCCAAGAGATTTTATGCCTTTTATGGTTGTCTGATTTGCTTCAAAAATATCATGAAGTTTTTCAATGTTTACGCTAAGGGCTGCAGCACCAGAATTGACATCACTTGAAGTTTTCTGTGCAACTTTAGAAGCATCTGTAATCTTAGTAGCAATGTTTTCTGACAATGTATTTGAATCTTCCATTGTTGCAACAATTTCTTTTACAGCAGCAGACTGGTCTTGAGAAGTTGCAGCTGTTTCTTTTGCCGTAACAACAAGACTCTGTGTTTCAGTAAAAAGTTTTTCTCCAAGCTCCTTTTCTTTTGCCTGAAAAGACATGACAAAGCGTTCAACATAAATCGCAAATACAAAACTTACTGCCAGAAGTATCAGTATAACAACAACAAGTGCAATCATAAACTGACCGCCAAAATCTGCCATGTTTCCTTCTGCAACAATATACCACGGCGTGTTTCCGATTTTTGCAACACCATAATATGTAAGTCCAGCTCTTATAAATGCCTGTTTTTCACCGTTGAGCCATTCACCGGACGTTTTTCCGATTTTAGATTCATTAAAGTAGTTTTCTTTTAAAATTTTTGACTGGTCCTGATGTGTTAAATAAAGCCCCTCACTTGAAAGCATATAAATTTTGCTTGATTTTGATATTTTTAAATCTGCAAAAATCTTAAACAGCCTTTCTAAATAAATATCTATTCCTGCAACGCCAGCTGTTTTTCCTTTGCTGTTTATTGCTCTTGTAATTGATATGACAGCCTGATTTGTATCTTCATCAATATATGGATCAATATAAGCTGTTTTCCCGTCATTTTTCAAAGGGATTTCGTACCAAGGTCTTTGATGCTGGTCATATGAATCTTCAGGAATCCATCCGTTGTTATTCGCAAAAAAACCACTTTTCGGAAAATCTGTAGTAACGACATAAATCGAATCTGAAAGAGTAAGATTTTCGTCAACATTATAGAGCATGTCTGTAATATATTTTTCTGAAAGATTTTCTGAAGACATAAGCCGCACGTCATTCAAGACTGCAACATCTTGTGTTATTGCATTGTTAATGTTATCGCATACTTTCTGAACAGTATCTGCAACATCCGTATTAACTGCTGCATTTATTGCATTTACTATCATGTATGAAAATATAACGCATGAAATAAGTGCAAGAAGAACCATAGGAATAAAACTGACTCGAAAAATTTTCTTTGTCTTCTTGTCAATGTTTTTTAATTTATCCAAAAAACTCATCATGTCGCCTCTCTGATGTATATAGTATCATTTGAAAATGTTTAAAAAGCAAGTTTTTTATTTAAGCAGAAGATTATATATTTCAAACTAATGCAACGAAATAAACAGGCACCTTCTTTCAATTTGATAATTCATCTGGCGACCATATAAAAAGCGTATTTAAAAATATCAGGCAAAATTACTTTATTTTAATTTTCCGTGTTCTTAAAAAAGATATTTTCAGATTTATTATTCAAGACCATTTTTACAAAACAATGCACTTGCCTTAAAACGATATTTGTTTTCTGCATATTTTTCAAATTAATCAGACACGGCACTGCCCTGTTTTATCTTTCATAGATTATTGTCTTGATATTATCAAATGTTTCAACATCTGTCTTTGTGTTTAAAGAACAATAGGAAACTGTTATTTTGTATTTGTTCTGCCCTATTTTTTCAAAATCTTCAATATGAATGCCGCTGATTGCAATGTCAGCGTCTGCTATCTGTTCATGTATCTTTTTTGCCAGAAAAGTCTGTGAAATCTTGTCTGTTTCATTTGCATTGGTGTAATTATAAAAAAAGACATAAAAAACTTCGTCTTTTGAAGAACAATCACCATGATAATTCCATGTTATTAACTGATTATGTTCAATATCTTCTATATAATAATATGATGTAATTACCTTATAAACAGATAAATCTTTATAGTTTAAGTAAACATATCGTGTACCGCCTCCAGAAGTTCCCCAGATCCATATTAAATAGTCATCTGTAAATTGAATTTCTTGACATGCCCAGCCCGGTTCTGTTTCTGCAATGACAGAATTGCTTGATAAATCATAAAGCGTAAACAGGAAAGCTTTTGCTTTGTCTGGTCTATGATAAACAAGCATTTTTGAACAATCTGGCGAAACATAAAAACTTTGAATTAATTCCCAGTTTTTGAATTTTGTAACCTGATTGTTCTCTTCATCAAAAATCTGCTTTGAATATTCCGGGCCGTCAATTTTATATTCTTTTGCCAGTACAAAGATTGAGAACGAAATAAAAAAAACGAAAACAGCAAACAGTTTTTTCATACAAGGTTCAAAAATCATTTTCTATTACCGCAGTTTTCTAAACTTTGCTGAAATTTTCTTTCTTTCCTCTCTTCGAGGACTGCTTTTTTAACTGCATGTTTTTTTCCAGAGTTCAACAACTTTATAATCTGGATTTTTCGGGTCGCACATTTCATTTATTTCTCTTTTTGACTTGTTTTTAAAAACACTGCTGACTGTCTCGTGAATGCTTCTGGACATAGTTTCTCCTTTTAAAACTCCACACAGGCGGTGAAACATGCATGGCAAAAAACAAAGTTTGTTCTATCCTTTTATGCTCATGCTTTTATAGTTTTGTCAACAACTGCACTATTTCATGTTTGCCATGCAAGCTGCAAAAAGCCATTTATCGAAGCAAGCACTTTTGAACGAAAAACTGCCATGTCGTCTATGTTTTTTTCAAACGGAATGTGAATAAAAAGAATTTTGCAGTTCAGTTTATTCTGTTTTATATATTTAAGCGCATTCCAGTAAACCGCATTGCAGAACGAATTGCCCGGACTTGAACTTTTCATTGCTTTAAGTTCATTTTTCTTGAATTCATCAAGCAATGTTTCTGTTTCAAAATCTGTTGTTAAAATTTCGCCCTTCTCTTTTGCAAGCAATTCAACACACAGTTTGTTTTTTATCAGTGGTTTCTGCCCAAAGCAAATGACAAAACCTGCATCGCTTAATTCAGAGAGCAAAATTCTTGTATCTTCAGTTTTATCGCTTGGAAGAAATATTTTTTGAAAATTCATTTCTTTTACAAGCATTTCTGCGGAAGTCTCTGTAAATGCTGCAAGTTTTATTTTCTTCATATTTATCTCTTTTTTTAAAGACCTGCAAAAAACCTTGATGTACTGCGGCAAAAACACAAACGGCAATTTATTTTATTTTTGACCAGTATTCTTCGTATCTCTCTTCGTAGCCGGAACCAGCCGGATCAACACCGTATTTTATCAGTTCGTCTGCAACTTTTAAGATTTCTTCTTCTGTATATTTATGGTTGTAAGGGTTTTCTTTAAACACAAAGCTGTAAATTGATTCGTCATTATAGTTTCCGTAAACAAAATCTCTTAACGGTTCAAGGCTTCCATAACTAACAGGATCAATATACGGCACATAAACGTCGTCATTCAGTCTGATTTTGTTTTCATTAAGAATTTCAAGCTTCATTAAAGCTGTTTCTTCTTCAAAAGTTCCATATTCATCATAAAATCTGGAAGTTATTTTAATCGAATTTTTCGAAAGAACTTTATACACACCCGAAGTTCCGCCGCCTGCTGCCAGTTTTTCTGCCAAAAATTCTTCATTATGCTGAAATTTTTTAGTAAAACTGCCTTTTTCCAAAATCCATATTTTGGAACTTAAAAAATTCTTTATGTCTGCAAGAGAATTCAAATTATAAGCTGTTTTTGATTCAGACAAATAACCGCCGAAAATCCAGCCGTATTCCGGCGTTTCAGTTTTTCCATTCATAAGCCGGAATTAAAATTTTAACCCAGTTGTCTTTTATTCCGTCAATTTCTGCTGATGAACCGACTGCGACAATTTTTACAGGCAGAGCATTTACAAGTCCACAAATTCTTTTTCCATTAAGCGAAGGTGTATCTCTTACTTTTAAACCTTCAATTGAATTGACATAAAGCGTGTTTACTAATCTGTCTTTTTTATAATATTTGTTTTGTTCAGCAGATAATGAACATGTCAAAAACAAAGCGGCAAAAATTAACATTAATTTTCTCTGCATTTTTTCTTGATTCATATAAAACTCCTCAAATTATCTGAACATTATATGTCATCCGCATAATAAATGGCAAAATTTTATTTTTAAAACTGCCTGTAACCAAAATAATGTGAATTATTCACATAATCAAGCTAGAATAACCGGTAACCTCCAGAAAATCTTTTGCGGCAAGCTGCTTTAAACAACAGCAAGAAAATCTTCTTTTATGCTCATGATTCAGCATAAACTTGACGCAGCTGATTATGAATGAGAGAATTGAAGACAAACAATCTACCTAATTGAACAAGAGAAAAGTTTATGAGCAGAAAGTATTACGACCCGATTGTCATGAAAAGTACATCGTATAACCCGTACATTGCAGGACCATGTGTCACATTGACAGAACCAGTAGACATTGAATTGTTGTCTGCTGTCATTGAAGATTTGCGCAGCCGCTATCCGTTTTTTTATGGCAAAGTCAAAATTGAAGACGAAGATTTAGTATTCGAACCGAATCCACTTCCTATCGTCGTGCGCAATTCTTGGGAGCCTATTCATCTTTTCAGTAAAGAATCCAACTATCATTTTCTTTCATTCAAAGTTGATGGAAACAGATTCGCAGCCGAATTTTCCCATGCGTTCTCTGACGGCATGGGATTCATGTCATATCTGAAGAGTCTTTTATATTGCTATATAACACGAAAAACAGGAGAGAAACTTGATTCAACAGGATTTTCTCTTCCCGGAGAAGAAATACCGGAATCTGAAACAGGAAACCCGTTTGAAAGTTTTAATCTTGATTCTGTCGATCTTTCCGTTCCAAATGCCATCGCCAATGACCAGATTTACCGTTTACCGGAAGAAATTACAGGAGCAAAAAACTACTGGCAGATTACTTACATGCAGATGCCGGAAGCATCGGTTATGGACTGCTGCAAAAAAAATGGAGCGACTCCTAATGTTCTGTTTGCAACTCTTCTGGCAAGGGCAATCCGCCGTTTAGATCCTGCGTCAGAAAAAGTAATCAGAGTCGGCGTTGCTATTGATGGCAAATCAATCGTAGGAAACATAAATAATTACAGAGCTTTTCCAGAATTTGCCCATCTTGATTATTATAAAGAACAGGAAAATGAAGATCTTGCTGCAACACTAAAAACAAAGCGTGCAGAATTAAAAGCAGAAGCTTCTGTAGAAAAAATACTTCGTCTTCTCAAAGGTCTGAAAATCGGATGTGAAAAGCTAAAACCATTTCCATTGCAAGTAAAAGTCGATTTGACACAAAAAGCATTTATAGAACGTGCTCGTTCAGTATCTGTCGTTGTTTCATATGTCAGAACAAAAAGTTTTGGTCCGCTTGATTCATATATCCAAGAACTATATGGCATTGCAGAGCCCAGCCACGAAGATGTGGTATGCGAGCTTAAAAGCCTGAACAACACATTTTTCTTCTCTTACATACAGACCTTTGAAGATGAAACACTCTTCAAATTACTACTGGAAGAAATGAACAATATTGGAATTCCATATGCGATTAAACGAAAGGAACCTTTACGCACATCTGGAGTCCGATACGACGAGCTGAATGGAATAAAAATTTAATTTGATAAAGCTCGCTTTTCGGTATTTCTTGAAATTTTCAGTTAAGCCTCAGAAAATCCAAAAGCATTTTATTGTTTCTTAAAAGCAGCAGAACAAGGAATTGACGATGCACAAAGAAATTCCGGACTAATGCTGCTTAATGACAGTGAATATAAAGCCTTTTGCAAAATTTTATTTCAGTTCAATTGTAACAGCCGGTACCCAGCTGCCGCCTTTGCGTTCAAATATTGTAATGTTGTCCGCAGGGAATTCTTCAAAAAGATTGAGTTCATTTAAATATTGCAAAGCCTGTGTTGATGCACCTTCAGGAATGTCGCGGTTTGCAACAGTAAGATGAGGCTGAAACGGACGGCGGTCTTTTTTTAATGTGCCCGGCAGAGCTTTTGAAACTGCTTCAAAAACTGCATCCCGCAGTTTTGTCCATTTTTTATCTGCAATAACTTTTGCAAAAACTGTCCTGTCGCCGAAAGCATCAAAATTTTCAATTTTTGCTGAAAATGACAGACCTGAAGCAAGCGGCAGTACATTTTTTTCAACTGCATCAATCAAATCTTCTGTTGTATATTCTTCCGGCAATTTAAAAGGCGGCACCAAAGTTACGTGAATCGGCGTGCGGTGTCCGCTTCTGCATCCATATTTCTGATTCATAAAACGGCGGCAGTCTTCAAGTGTCAAAGTAATGTCTTCAGGCAAAAGCACACCGATAAAATGTGTCTGTAAAAAATTGTTCTGCTGTTTCATCTATTTTCCCCAAAACTTTAGCTTTTCCCAAAACACGAAAAAAAAAGCTGCAGAAAACCTGCAGCTTTATACCGGCGAAGAGACTTGAACTCTTACAGGATCGCTCCCAGTAGATTTTGAGTCTACCGTGTCTACCATTCCACCACGCCGGCAAATAAACGATGACAAAATCTAGCATATTGCACAAAAAAAGACAATAGCTCAAACCCAAAAAATACAAAAAAAAGCCGGCTAAAAAGAACCGGCTTTTCAACTTTTACACTGAACAATGTGCGTTATTTAGAAAGTTTCCTACATTCCATATAAAAGCGTTTTTCGCTTGCTTCGCCCATAGAAAAGCTTTTGCGCGGAAGAACACCGCATGATGCAATTGTCTTAAAAAAGCTGTCTTTAGAAATCTGCGGAAGCAGAATTCCGATTGTATTGTCTTTTTCACCAAGACGGAAAATCTCGTCACTGCCGTGAATAAAATCAAGTTCGGCTTCGCCAAAAATTGAAAGGAAAGTATCCAAAATCGGCTGAAAATAACTGACCATCAAATCAGGGCAGATTGCATCAATCATGACATATCTTTGTTCACCGTTTTCTGTCTTGTAAACAATTCCAATTGCTTCCTGCGAAGCTTTTACTTCTGCATCAAGCTCATCTGCAGATTTAAGCTGATAAATTGTTGCAGAAAGTTCTGCAGCAATATAACGTATAAGCATTTCAGGCAAAGAACCAAACAAAACACGATGAATCGGTTCAAATGTAAGACCTTCATCATAAATGTTTACAATTTCAACAAGTGCATAACGCAACGGATGGTCTGTTACGCCTGGATTTTTTTCTTTAAATTCATTCCATACGGCTTTTGCTGTTGCAAGAGAATGGTTGCCGTCGCCTACGGCAAAAAGCGGAGAAGAAGGACCATCTGTTATGTCTACGCCGTTCTTTTCTGCAATGTGCAGAATGCTTTCTGCAACATGTTCAAACATTGAATCGCCTTCAACTGCCCAGCCTTTAATGTGACCAGATTTGAGCATAAGGTCTGTGTCATAAACAACGGCACCAGAAGCCTTTGCTTTTTCGCCTGTTTTTTCAACAAGCAGACGGTCGCTGTCGCTTACAAGCAGCATGATATGAGGGCTTTCAAGAGGAGCGTCCCGGCGGATTTCCATTCTTGGCGGGATACGTGATTCGATTGTCTGTTCTGTTGCACGGATTTTTGCCTGAGAATAAGGCTTCCATTCGTATGCTTCAAGATCAACTGCTGTAACAAGACCTTTGCGCACACGTCCATAGGCAGTTTTGCGCTCAAGATAAATCATGCCCTTTACCGGGTCTGCAAAAACACCCGTATCAAGATATTTCTGCATTGTAGCATTTATATTTGAAAGCCGTTCTTTTCTGTCGTTGTCTTCAAGGTAAACTTCAGGCAAAATGCAGTGAAGCATGGAAGGCTTGCCTTCTGCTGTATCTGCAACATCTTTCCAGTACTGTCTGTTTTGCGTATATTGATCGCAGGCAATGACAGCCCACGCATTAAGGTCTGTTCCCTTTTTGGGAAGTAAAATTTCCGGTATAGAAATGCCGTATTTTGAAAAAGTTGATTTGTAATCCATGTTCATAATATACATCAATTATGCAGTTTTATGCTAGAGCAGGGCTATCGGCTGGCGCCGATAGCGGCGAGATTTTTGCTAACGCAAAAACTCGCAAAACTTGTAGAAATAACGGCTTGAACCCGGCTATCGGCTTCGCCGATAGCTTCGAGTTTGAACTAGTGCTGTAAATTTGGACGAATTCGGCGAAAGCGGGATTAAAAAGCTTAAACGGTAGACATTATTAAAAAACAAGGCTCTGTTTGTACGCAGGTTTGTACAGAGCCTTGAAGTTTTAAGATTTCAAATCTACTTAGAGTTGCTTTCAAGCAGTGTCAGGTATGCACCGAAGCACCAGCCTCGGGTGCCTTTTGGCAGCAGCTTGCCGTCTTTGTCAAATGAATCTTCTATGACTTCGACTTCAACCCAGTCTGCAAGAATATTATCGATATAGCCTTGCCACATGCCTTTTTTAATTACTTTAACTTTTGTGCCTTTTTTCATGCTTGCAATTACTTTTGAATCTAAATCATGAATATAAGGTTTAGTTCTTAAACGGAGATTGTCATTGCAATACATCAAGTCACCTTCATTTAAAGATATCTCTTTTATATTCAAAGATTCAATTGTCGGCATACGGGTCATTATATCAGTTTCTTTTTGAGGGGGACTTATACGTGCATTTTCGCACCACATATGGTTTTCATCAATAAAATGAATAACATAGTCCATAGTATCTTCATGTCCCATATCATACCGTACATGAAAAACAAATTTATTTCCTTCCTGATAAAAATCTTCTATACAATTAACACGTCCTGATATATATATGACATGTTTCCCGTCACTGTCTTTTTCAAAGACCATAAAATCCTCTGTTTCTTTCAAATAATCAATTCCGTCAGCACTCAGAGTTTGAAGCCCTTCATATCCATATTCATCATCATGATGGTGATCCCATACACCCCATACTGTGTCTATTGTTATTTCTGAAAAGCAATATAAATTAAAAGCCAGCAAAACAGTGACAATCAGCAAAATCTTTTTCATGACAGTCTCCTTCTTATTCATTTATAATCAATTGAAAATATCTTGTAAACTCCGGCATATATCTTCTTCCACCATCCGAAGTTCCGTTGACAGAATCAAATACAAGATTTTCATATTTATCCCCTTCTTCATTTAATAGTTCTCTTATGTAATCCCAGTTTATTACACCTTGTTTATCCGGTGCATGACTGTTTATATACGGAGCATATGTTTGACTCAATATAATATAATTCGAAGCTATCCGCTTTGCGGATAGCCGCACGCTCAAGCAGCGAAGTTTTGCGTAAGCAAAACTTCAAGTTAGGGAATTGCAGGGATGCAATTCCACAATTCTAAAATTATTTTAAACTTTCTCCTCATAATCTGTGCGCCATGGACGGCGCACCTAGCAGCGAAGTTTTGCGCAAGCAAAACTTCAAGTTAAGGAATTGCAAGGATGCAATTCCTTAACAGTTCCCTTTATCTCCTTTACAAGCTATAATAAACATCAGAAACTATGAATTCAAATCAAGAATTGATTCAAAATCAGCGGCTTGCCCTAAAACTTTCGCCGCAGATGATTCAATCTATAAACCTGCTTACATTACCTGTATTTGAACTTCGCGAAAGAATGCTTGAAGAAGCTGAAACGAACCCGGCTCTCGAAATTGCTGAAGATTCTGCACTGACAGCTTCAATTGATGATTATGCAAAAGCAGATTTAGATTTCAATCTTAAAGAAAAAAACTCTGACAATATTTCATCAAAAAGCGACTCTTTTTTAAATTTTTTGGAAAATCAGCCTTCAAACGAAGAAACTTTGCAGGAACATCTGCTCGTTCAGCTTGCAGAAATAAAATTGCCGCAGGACGAAGAACTTCTGGCAGAAAGCATAATTCAAAATCTTGATGGGCATGGTTTTCATTTTGTACCGCCAGAATCGTTGTATGCAGAACTTTTAGGTGCAGAAACTTTAGACGAAGGCCAGAAAAAACATCTCGAAAAAGTTCTCAATCTGGTGCGAAATTTTGATCCGGTTGGAACCGCTTTTGACAATGCACGTCAAAGCCTTGTGTTTCAGGCTCAAAAACGGAACGCACCGGCACTTGTTCTTGAACTTCTCAAAAATCATTTTGAAAAACTTGCAAACATGCGTGTTTCAGCCGTACAGAAATTATTTCCAGACAGCACAGCGGCAGAAATAGAAAATGCATTTGCATTTATAAAAACACTTGAACCTTATCCTGCACAAAAGTTCGGTTCTGCAAACATTCAGTTTATTGCCCCGGATGTGTATGTCTATAAAGTTGACACAGATTCGCAGGATATTGACGACCGTTTTGCTGTTGTCTGCGAAGAAAAAAGTTTGCCAGAACTGCGCCTTTCGCCTTTATTTCTGGATCTGTCAAAAAAAGATGCCAAAAGCAGCGAAACAGCTTTTGTAAATGAACAGCTGAAAGAAGCCGAATGGTTTCTGAACGGTTTAAGCCGCCGCAATCAAACGCTCGTAAAAGTCACAAAAGAAATAATCCGCCGGCAGAAAGCATTTTTTCTTGGTTTTTCAACTGCACCGGCGGCGCTCAAGATGAGCGAAGTTGCAGAAGCACTAAATATTCACGAAGCAACTGTTTCAAGAATTACAGCCGGAAAATATCTTCAGTGCTGTTACGGAACTTTCCCACTGCGCTATTTTTTTACAAATGCAGCAGTTTCCAGTACAAAAAAAGATTCTGCACAAATTTCAAACGAAAACAGCGGAAAGACATTTTCAAAAGAAGAAATAAAACAGCGCATTTTAGTCATTCTTGAAGAAGCAGAAAAAAACGGGAAAAAAGTTTCGGATGAAAAAATTTCAAAAATGCTTACAGAATACGGCATGACCGTTGCCCGCCGCACAGTTTCAAAGTATCGTGCCGAACTTAACATTGCGTCAAGCTATGACAGATAAATTGAACTGGCTGCTATTTTTCAAAAATTGCAAATCAGCAGAATGACATGTATAATTGATTCATGCAGAATTTTGATGCAATTCAAAAACTTGTAGGTTCCGATATAAAACCTGATGATTTGAAAGCGGTCGACTGTTTCATCTTCGAAAATTTTGCGCTGTTCATACAGTCTGTTGACTTTTGCAAAATTGCCGTAAAGCATAATCATACATATCCGTCGTATATGATTATTATCCAGTTTGATGCCGATGACGATAGCTCTGAACGTACAGTTGAAGTGCCGCAAAACTATTATCTCGGTTCGATTCTGTCACCGGGTGTGCCCCACGAAGATAAAGCTGAAAAATTTCCGAATTATTACACAATTATGATAGACAGGAATTTTGTTGAAGAGCAGTTTAAGCTGTACCAGAAAGAGGTGCCGCTTTTCAAAGGCGATCAGTTTATCATCTGTCATGACGTGCTAAAGATTCTGCACCTTTTTGCGTTCGAATCTACAAAGAACATGCCGAACTCAGCCATTACGCTTGGCTGCCAGACAATGCTTTTGACGCACTGGATTATCAGAAGCATTCTCGGTGAAAACTATGACATGCGTTCACCAGCTGCAAATGCACGCATTGCAAGAATACAGGCATACATAGAACAGCATCTTGGTGAAAACCTGACAGTATCAAAACTTGCAGAAAATGCAAACATGTCAATGTCGTCTTTCTGCAAACTGTTCAGAAAAGAATGCGGACTCTCTCCCAAGAACTACCTGTCGCAGGTGCGTCTGACAAAATCTCAGTTCATGCTGAGGCGTGACGATTATTCTATCACAGAAATTGCCTATAAATGCGGTTTCTCAAGCAATTCTCATCTGACAGCAGCTTTTCACAAAGAATTCGGAATAAGTCCGAAAGAATACAGAGCGCGATTTTTGAAACAAATTGACTGATTTTTGAAAGTTCTGTTTACCGTACAGCAATATCATACTCTTGAAAATCTTTAAGAACTTTAGTTTTTAGAGACGGCTTTTACTTTTTTTGCATTGGAGGAAAATATGACAAAAGAAGAACTGTTCAAGATGATGAATGCAAATCCTGTTATGAACCTTGCAACAGCAGACGCAGACGGACAGCCGCATGTCCGTGAAATTCTGATGTTTTCAGCTGGAGATGACGGTATTATTTTCCATACAGGCGCATTCAAGGAAATGTACAGACAGCTTATTGCAAATCCAAAAGCAGAAGTCTGCTTTATGGCAGACGGAACCCAGATTCGTGTTACAGGAAACTTTGAACCTGTAGAAGATGACAGTCTATTCGAAAAAATCTACACACATCCGTCACGCAAGTTTATGCAGTCATGGGGTGATAAGGAAAAAGTCCGCCAGTTTGTAAAAATCTTTGTAATGAAGCACGGCAAAGCTCATACCTGGACTATGGCTGATAACTTCAATCCGAAGGAATACATAGAGTTATAAAAAATCAGAAGAAATTCTAAAAACACAGATTTTCGTTTGGAATTTATCTAAAATTACGGTTTGTTTGTGCGGAGAGTTTTATACCCCGATGCTTGCGTCTGTAACAAGAGGTAAAACCCGACTGCAACCACTTATTAAGAACAACATACCTCGCTGCTTGCGGCGAGGTATGTTGATTCTGGCAAACCATGCAAGTCTATTTACGCAAACTTGCATTAATCTTGTGTATAAGCGTAAAATTTGCATCCTCCGCACAAAAGTACAAGATTTTCATGTATCCGGCAGCATAACAAAAGACATAAACAATTTCCTGTAAAAACACATTACGAACGTTCCGGCCGATGCATTTTCATATTTATTTTTTCTTTCAGATTTTCCTTGCAAAAATTGAGTCTTCATTTATACTATTAACGTAAGTTTTTTCGAATGCATCTGCTTTGAAAAAATTTGACAATGTGCTTTGTAGGAGGTTTACATGAATGTAACATTGAGCGCCGTAGGTTTCGATTTTCAGCAGGATCAGCAGGATTTAATCAACAAAAAATTAGAGAGAATCAGCTATGCTGAAGATTTGATTGTGGATCTTCTTGTTCGTGTAAAAGACGATAAAAAAATCATCTTTGATGTAACTGCTAATTTCCGCTGGGGGTCATCTGCACATGTTTCAGCTGACGACTACGATTTTGGCGCAGCATTGAACAAAGTAATGGATATTCTTGATACAAAAGTCAAGAAAGAAAAAGATAAAATTCAAAAGAAGTAATATTCTCTTTTGTTAAAAAGACCGGTTTTTGCCGGTCTTTTTTTTTACTTTGTCTATTCTTCTCTCAGATTGCGCTTAGTGATTGCAAATTCTCTTTTGAGTGTGTATATTCGTATGTATGGCTGATAAACGTTTTACCGTTCTAGACTTACTTGATTTAGATTTAAAAGGACATAACTCACTTAATCTTCATTGTGTCTGTGGTCGACGCGGTTTAACACGAGAATTGACTGTTCCAGAAATTAACCGTCCGGGTCTTGCACTCTCCGGTTTTTTCGAATCATTCGGTGCACAGCGTGTTCAGCTTTTAGGTCGCGGCGAAGTTGCATATCTTGCAAAACTGATTTCTGAAAACAATCTTCAGACTTTGACCCAGTTGTTTTCATACGAAATTCCCTGCTGTATTTTTACACATAACCTTGCACCAGACCCGCATGTAATTGAACTTGCAGAAGAAGCAGGCTGTGCAATTCTTCAGACAGATTTGTCATCAACTGAATTTTCGAGCAGGCTTTTACGTGTTTTTTCAAACATTTTTGCACAGCACAAAACTTTGCACGGCGTTCTTGTTGAAGTTTATGGTCTTGGCATTTTGATTATGGGAGATTCCGGCGTCGGCAAAAGTGAAACTGCACTGGAACTTGTTGAGCGCGGTCACCGCCTTGTTGCAGACGACATCGTAGAAATCCGCTGTGTAAACGGAAACACAATTCTCGGACAGGGTGCTAACCGCATAATCAGCCACCACATGGAAATTCGCGGTCTTGGCATTATCAACATTTCTCAGCTTTACGGAATTGGTGCAATCCGCGAACAGAAAGAAGTTCAGCTTGTTGTAAAGCTTGAAGAATGGAACGCAAATAAAGTCTACGACAGACTCGGTACACAGCAGCTTTCAATGGATTTGCTCGGCGTAAAAATTCCATTGCTTGAAATTCCTGTAAAACCTGGACGAAACGTTCCAATTATTATTGAAACAGCCGCAATGAACGAACGGCTTAAAGCAATGGGTTATTTCTCTGCACGAGAATTTAACCAGCATGTATTAAAATGGATTGAAACAGATGCAGCACAAGCTGCCTATTATGGCAGCGATGATTCTTATTAATATTGAGGAAAAACAACTATGGTTGAAAAACTGGTTACAGTAAAAAACAGAGCAGGCATTCATGCAAGACCTGCCGCATTAATTGCACAGACTGCAAATAAATTTGCTTCAGAAGTACTTATTGAAAAAGATTCAGTAACTATAAATGCTAAATCAATCATGGGCGTAATAACAATGGCTGCCTGCTACCAGACAGTTTTAACAGTACGCGCAACCGGCTCAGACGAAGAAGCTGCCGTAGCTGCAATTCAGACTTTGTTTGAAAATAAGTTTGAAGAAGACTGATTTTTAGAATATTTTAATTACCAAAATCATTTTGCATCTTGAACCGGCTGGACGTTTCTCTTGTCCAGCTGTCACATTTTTTTAGAAAAACTTGTCCGGTATTCTGCCTGTTTTTTTATTACAGTGCAATAAAACCAGTACCAAAATCTTTTCTTCGCCTTGCTGAATAATCCATAGCTTTATAATTTTCGTGAAAAATCGAATTCGTTGCCATCCGTGCACTCTTATGGCAGTTTAAAAGTAACCTCTAAAAATTACAAATTTCTGCCCTGCTTTCACTAATTGAATTTTTTCGATTTGTAAAATTACTGCTTTTAGACTTGCAAGCTAATAAAAAGTCTGTATACTTGTATAGATATGAAAACCTTAACAGAACGTCAGCAGGAATCTCTGCGTTTTATACGAGATTATACAAGTGAAAATTCCAGGCCGCCGACAATACGAGAAGTAGCCGAACATTTCGGTGTTACTGTAAAAGCAGCACAGGACCGCATAACCGCATTGCGCAAAAAGGGTTTTCTTGCACCAAGCGACAACTGTTCAAGATCTTTGCGTGTGCTTGTTGACATAGATGAAAAAGAAAACACAACATCAGAAATGGTCTCTGTACCGCTTCTTGGAACTGTAACAGCTGGCAAACCTCTGCTCAGCACAGACAATATTGAAGGACGCATTTTTGTTCCAAGCTCATTTTTGCGCAAGGAATCTGATTATTTTGCATTGACCGTAAAAGGCAGCAGCATGATAAATGCAGGCATTCTTGACGGCGACACTGCATTGATTCAGCAAAGCGAAACAGCAGAAGACGGCGAAATTGTTGTCGTGCTGCTTGACGATTCTGCAACGCTAAAACGATATTTTAAAGAACCCTCACGTGTAAAACTTCAGTCTGAAAATCCAGATTTTAAACCGATCTATTGTCAGAACGTCCGGATTTTAGGCAGACTGTCTACAATTATCAGGATTTATTGATGAATGCTCCACTTTACTTATTTTCTGGTCCTGAAATCGGTGAACGATCAGGCGCTGTAGATTCATTAAAAAAAACTTTTGAAAAAAAATTTGGTTCAGTTGACGTTCATCGTTTTTATGCAGCAGAAACGGGCATCGCAGAAATTGTTTCGCTTTTAATGAACGGTTCACTTTTTGCAGACTTCCGTTTTGTAGTTCTTCAAAATGCAGAATTAATCAAAAAGAAAGAAGAAATCGAAATGATTTCAGAATGGCTTTCTTCAAATGATGGAAATTCTGCGTTCATATTGATTTCTGACGAAATTTCGATTGATAAAAAACTTGAAAACCTTGTCCCAAAAGATAACAGGAAAATCTTCTGGGAGCTTTTTCAAGACCGCAAAGAAGCCTGGCTGCGTTCGTTTTTTCAGCAGAACGGCTTCCGCATTACAGACGAAGCAATTGAATCAATTCTTGAAATGTGCGAAAACGACACAGCTTCGCTTAAACGTGACTGTTCGCAGTTTTTTGTCTGCTTTGAACAAGGCCATACAATTTCGGCAGAGGATGTTGAAAAGCTGCTTTCACACAACCGCGAAGAAAGTGCTTTTACACTGTTTGACGCAATGGCTGCAGCAGCAAATCCACAGGAAAGACTCGAAACTTCACTTGATATTCTTCAGAAACTGCGTCTTTCAAAAGAGTCAAATGCAGTACAGATAATTGCTGGTTTAACTTACAGCTTTAGAAAATTAAATACGTGGTTTTCCCTCATGGAAAACGGTGCAGTTTCTCAATTTGATTTAAAAATCAAAGGTTTTGCAAGCAAAAAAGCACAGGAACAATGCCGCCGTGCTTCTCGCTTATGGAACAGACATGATACTGCACAGATTCTTGCATTACTTGCAGAAACAGATATTGCCATACGCTCCGGCGGAACAGCTTTTGAAGACACGCTTTTACAGCTTTTGATTTACTCAGTCATCATCAAAAACGGAGCACCGGTTGAGACTTACGAAGATTTTGCAATTGTTTAGTCATCTCTAAAAACTGCTTTTATTTAGGGATGTCATTAAATCTTTCGTTTTATTTTTGAACTTTTCAGATATCGAGTTTATTCAGCAAGGCTTTTAATGCAGAAAGTTCTTCTTTTGTCATTGTTATGCCTTTTCCCATTTTCTGGTGGTCTGGCGACCAACTTCTGATGTCATATTTTGCAGGACGGTCGCCCCAAGACACAGAATTCAATTCGGTTTTCCAGCCAGCTTTAGATTCTGAAATGCAACCGAACTCTTCAACAATTTTAAATGAAAAATCATCAGCCATTTTTGTACCCTTCATCTTTTAGTTTTGTACACGATTAGATTATACCATGATATAATTCATTTTTGCGAAAAACTTGCAAACTGCAAAAATCCATTCTATTTACAGTCAAAACAGCCAGAAAACAAATCTTCTGAAAAGATAAAAAAAACAGCCTGAAAGTTTTCAAGCTGCTTATAACACAAAACATCAGTTTTTAGAATCTGCTTATTTTTACAAAATTCTGCATATAAAAAAGCAGTGCAGAACTCATAAGCGCATGTGAATATTCTTCATTGCCCATTTTTTCAAAAACCTTTTCGACAGGTTCTAAAAAACAGTTGATAAATTCATCATTATCAAGATTCTGCTTGCCAACGCTTATCATATTTTCTGCAGCAAAAAAATGCACTTTGTTGCGCATTATTGCAGGGTTCGGGCTTACAGAACCTAAATGTGTCATTTTCTGTGCCACAAAACCTGTTTCTTCTTTCAGTTCACGTGCAGCGCCATCTTCCGGCTTTTCATTGCTGTCAAGAACCCCTCCGGGAAATTCAATTGTAAGGCACTTTGCACCGTGCCGCCACTGCCGCACAAGTACAAAATATTTCTGTCCGTCTTTTTCAATAACAGGCACAGTAATTACCCAGTCACGTGTTTCCAGAACTATATAATCACCTTCCTGATCCTGTTTGGAAACACTGTGTGTTTTTAAAACATCAAAAACAGGCGTTTTAATCAATATATTTTGTGTTGTTTCATTCCAGCTCAGCTTGTCATCTGATATGCGCATATCAATTCCTTTTGACAGATTTTTTGATTGGTTTTATTCTATATTTGACAGATACAGAAGTAAAGCAGTTTTTAGCTTTGTCTGTTTTATGTTATATTGTAAAAATATTAAAACTGCTGCTATCGGGGGAAAATTATGGCTGTTATTACAATTTCAAGACAAGTTGCCGCACTGGGAGATGAAATCAGTGCACTTCTGGCAGAAAAGCTTGGTTATAAATTTATTGGACGGAAAGTAATTGAACAAAAATTAATTGATCTGGGTTTTTCTGCAGAAAAGCTCAAAAAATATGATGAACGCAAACCTGGTTTTTTTGCAGCACTTGCAAAAGACAGAGATGAATATTTGAATTATCTGCAGACAGCCATTTTTGAAGCTGCAAGCGAAGGCGACTGTGTATTAATCGGACGCGGCTCGTTTATCATTCTTGAAGATCTGCCAAACAGATTTGCAGTCCGTCTTGTAGCATCAAATCAAGTGCGTCTTGAACGCCTGATGAAAGAATTTTCATGGAACGAAAAACAGGCACAGCAGCGCATTGACGAAAGCGACGCAAACAGATTCGGTTTTCACAAGAGCTTTTTCAACCTTGTAAACGAAGACCCTGCACATTATCATTTAACATTGAATACAGCACTTGTTGATATAGAAACCGCAGCTGACAGCATTGCAAATGCAATGAAAAAAACAATTACACCAGAAAAAGAAAAACAAGGTGTACAAAAAATAAACGAACTTTTAACGGCTCAGCGTGTAGTAAATTCACTTATTTTTGAATACAAGCTGCCTGTAAACTTTTTGCATGCCGTCATTGAAGGCGATGTTTTATCTTTGCATGGCGTTGCAGATTCTGCTGCAATTGCAGAACAGGCCACAAGTGCGGCAGCCAAAATCCTGCCGGACAAAAAAGTAAAATCATGCATAAGCATTGTTCAGGATTTTAAGTCTTATTCATAAAGACAACTCTAAAAATTATATTTTTTAGGGACGTTCATAAAAGAACATACAAAAATCATGGCTCTTTGAAAAAATCTTTAAATATTTTTAATTTTTAAAGATAAACGAAGAGCCTGTTTTTAATTCTTTATGTTTTAACGGATTAAGATTTCAGCTTATATTAAAAAGTCCTCTAAAATTCAATTATTTGAAAATGCATGAATTTTTATACTGCAAATCTTAAGTTCTTCACTTGATATAATCTTTTACAAATAATATAGTACATATATGACACTAGCTAATAAATTTACTTTTTCCAGGGTGCTTCTTGCTCCTGTATTTTTTATTGTATATTTTGCTCCTTCTTGGTTTGGTTTTTCAGAAATTATTTCTGTCTGCATCTTGTTGCCTCTGCTTGCATACATGGAATTTACAGATTTTCTTGACGGCTATTTTGCACGCAAAATGAAAGAAGTTAGTGACTTTGGAAAAATATTTGATCCATTTGGCGATGTGCTACTGCATATGACAATTTTTTTCTGCTTTGCACTTTCAGGTTATATGCCGGCAATTATTTTGATTCTCATTTTTTACCGTGAATTTTCCATGCTGTTTCTGCGACTTATGGCAATGAAGTCTGGAGTAGCAATTGCAGCAAGAAAAGGCGGAAAAACAAAAACAGTTCTTTATGTTGTTGCAGGTTTTTTCTCTCTGTTTTTGGAATGCTGCGCACGCTGCGGTCTTGTCTTTGCAGAACCTTTAAACACAATTTTTAAAGCAGTTTCAATCGGTCTTTATGTCATTGCTCTTATTGCATGCTACGTTTCATTTATAGACTATATTCTGCATTTCAAAGACGTACTGAAAGCTAAACTTTAAAATACAAGTCAACCTTTCAAGCTTTAAACATAAAATTCTGCGCCTCAAGATTAAGCACAGCTTATGCAATTTCAGATGTAATTTCTGCCTTATTGTCGAAATGTCGAGTTTTTATAAAAGCGATGTAAAATTTATTTTGTCATGCTGAATTTATTTCAGCATCTCCTTGTATAAAGAATTCCATGCAGAAAGCCGCCGAAATGTAATGAATTTGGGATGATAGATTGTTTTTATGCTCTTATCAGTGCAAGAACAACTAGGGATTTCATAACTCGACATTCAGGCTATTTTTATAAACGAAACCTGCTTCAGCCTGTGCGGTTATGCTGTCATCAAAAAAAAATTATTGCAGCCACAATTCATTCATTTTGTTCCAATCAGAAAAGACAACAGCAATTTAAAACAGCTAAAAAAATCTGCAAACTTAAACTTAAAAAAAGTTTGAAAATGTCAAAATGTTTTTAGACATGCACTTAACAATTATTTATCAGTTGTGCTAAAATCAGAAAACTTACGGAGTTTTTATGGCAGAAAAACAAAAATATATATGTTTATCATTTGACGACGGTCCAAATTTTTCAGGTTCACAGACAATGAGCGATATGCTTGATATTCTTGAAAAACACCACGTTCCAGGTTCCTTTTTTCTTATTGGCAATAAAATTTCAGATGAAAACACGCCTGTAATCAAACGCGCTTTTAATATGGGCTGCGACATTCAGAATCATTCATGGACACACTCTAACATGCAGAATATGAGTGTTGAAGAAATCAAAGAAGAATACAGAAAATGCGACGAAGCAATAATTAAAATAACCGGGAAAAAGCCTGAGTTTTTCAGACCGCCATATATTGCAATCAGCGACAATATGTACAAAGCAATTGAAGTTCCATTCATCTGCGGAAAAGGCTGCGAAGACTGGGTTCCAGAAGTTGATGCAGAAGCCCGTTACAATACAATAATCAACACAATAGAAGACGGAACAATTATACTTCTTCATGTTCTAGAAGGAAACGAAGCAACATTGAAAGCTGTTGATAAAGCAATTCCAAAACTTAAAGAAATGGGCTATGCATTTGTAAATCTTCCGGATTTATACAAAAAAGAAAACGTAAACCCAAACATCAAGGAATCTTTGTGGCATGTCGTACAGCCGGGCGCAGGCAAACGAGACCGCTGACATCAGTCTGACAAAAGGAGCATTTCTTGATAAAGACAGTTAAAACAAGCCGTTTCGAAATGGATTATCTTCAATTTGGAAATGGAAATAAGATTTTTGTTATTCTGCCAGGCTTGAGCATTAAAAGCGTTTTGCTTTCTGCAAATAACATTGAAAAAGCGTACAGCCAATTTACCGAAATTTTTACAGTTTATCTGTTTGACCGGGCAAAGCACCTGCCGGAACATTATTCCGTTGATGAAATGGCACAAGACACACTTGAAGCAATTCACATTTTGAACCTGCAGGACCTTTTTCTTTTTGGCGCTTCGCAAGGCGGAATGATGGCTTTGAAGATGGCAGAAACAGAACCAAAACTTGTAAAAAAACTTGTCGTTTCATCTTCTGCTTCGCGTATAGATGCAAAGTCTCAAAAAAAGATAGATGAATGGGTTGCTCTTGCAGAAAATGCAGAAATTGAAAAGCTTAATTCTTCATTCATAGATTCATGCTATTCAGAAGATTTTGCAAAAAAGTATAAACCGTTTTTAATGGAAACCATGAAAGATGTTTCAGAAAATGAACTTAAACGTTTTTTAATTCTTGCAAAAAGCGGCAGCAATTTTGATGCATACACAAATCTTGAAAAAATCATCTGTCCTGTTCTGGTTACGGGTTCAATAAACGATAAAGTACTTTCACCGTCAGCTTCGCTAGAAATTGCAGAAAAACTGCACTGTCAGATTCATATGTACAAAGAATTCGGTCACGCATCTTATGACGAAGCACCGGATTTTAAAGAAAACATGCTGAAATTCTTTTCTGAAGATTAAGGCAAAGAATTCCGTACACAAATCAACATGCAGCAAAAAAAACAGCAGAACAAGCTGTTCACATTAAGCAGCTTGAGCAGTTTTTTCTTTATTTCAGTACAGGCAAGCGGTGCAAAAAACATTCTGCACAAATAAAAGGCTTGACCACTTTTTATCCCGTTGGTATAAATTTTTTATGGAACACAATTCAAATAACAAGCAGATTATTCTTGAAAATGCAGTTCAACTGTTTGCAGCAAAAGGTTATGACGGTGTTGGCGTTCAAGAAATTTGCAATGCTTCAAATATTACAAAACCGACGCTTTATTATTATTTTTCAAACAAAGCAGGTCTTCTTTCTGCCATAATTGAAACAAAAGGCGAAAATCTTTTTGAAAATTTAAAAAATGCAGCTGAATATAATCATAATTTTACAGATTCCCTAAAAAAAATATTAAAAGCCGAAATTGAATTTGCAAAAAATAATCCAGATTTTTTCATGCTTCATTTTTCTTTAAGCACAGCTTCTTCAACAGCAGAAGCCGCCTTAATACACCAGCCGTTTGCAGAAAAACTTGAAAACATTTTTGCAGATTTTTTCTGCAGTTCAACAGCAGAAATAGGCAACATGCGCGGCAAAGAAACAATTTTCAGCCGCATTTTTCATCAAATATGCAGTTCTGTCGCTTTAGACATACTTCAGCAAAAACTTGATTACAACGAAGATACCCTTGAATCCGTAATCAAGGCTTTTGCTTTTGGCGTTGTCAACGGCTAATTTTTCTTTAAAATCAAAAGCCAGTTTGCAGGCACTTCAATCTGACAGATATTTTGATAAAAGCGTTCATTAAGCACATCAAAAAAACTGCCGCAGCTTCCTTCATAACAGTTCAACTGAATTTTCTGCGGCACGTCATCGCAGTTTACGGCAATAACCACTTCTTCACTTTCATGTTTCCTAAGAAAAACCAGAGTCTGGTTTGTAACAAAAAGAAGCTTGTAACTTCCCTTTTGAAGCGCAATGCAGTTTTTGCGAATATGTGCAAGTTTTGCAATTAAACCAGATAAAGACGCAGAATCAACAGACGGAACTGCAAAATCAGGAAATTTATCTGAAAACGGCGGCAAAACAGGCCGCAATTCAAAATCATCATAAGCACCGCGCTGTCCTCTTATGCCAAATTCACTGCCATAATAAATTGAAGGAATTCCTGGAACACAAAATAATATTCCATAAATTAAAAAGAGATGCTGAAACTTCTTAACATTGCTTGCAATCCGGTTCACATCATGATTATCAAGAAAATTATACAGCCAATTATTTTTGTACATTCCATTCTGTCCAAACTCTCTTTCAAGATTATAAGAAAGTTCAAAACAGTTTTTGTCATTCAGTGCTGACCACATTGCTTTATAAAGCTGATAATTTGTTACAGAATCAAGCCTGCATTGACAAAGCCAGTCGTTATAGTCGCCGTGCACAACTTCGCCCATAAGCCAGAAATTTTCTTTTTTTTGTCTGCAATGAACAGAAAGTGCATCAAGAAAACTTTTGCTCAAAACATCCGCCGCATCAAGCCTGAGCCCGTCAATTTTAAACGTGTCTATCCAAAAATCGACAGCAGAAAACAAATAAGAGCGAACATCTGCATTGTCTACGTTTAATTTTACAAGATCTTTGCAGCCAGCCCAGCCGTCATAATCAAAACAGTCGCCATAATTGCTCTTCCTGTCAAAATTAAGATTCTGATACCAGTTTTTATATTTTGAATTTTTCCCATTCTGCTTAATGTCTTTAAATGCAAAAAATTCCCGTCCTGTATGATTAAACACAGCATCAAGAACAACAGAAATCTCAAGTTTATGACATTCATCGCAAAACAACGCAAAACTTTCATTGTCGCCAAGCCGCCTGTCAACATGAAAATAATCAAGCGTGTCATAACCATGTGCAGAAGATTCAAAAACAGGTCCTATATACAAAGCTGTTATGCCAAGCTTCTTAAGCCTTATTAATTCTTTTCTAAAAATCTCAAATCCGTTTTCAGCCGGACAGCAGAAATCGTTCTTTAAAGGGCAGCCAAACAGCCCTAAAGGATAAACATGATAAAAGACTTTTTCACAGAACAATTCATTCATAAAATATTCCCAAAGTTTTATATACCGCACGGTACATATTTTATATACCAAACAGTATATAAAATGTCAATGGTTTTTATGAAAAACACAAAATAATGCTTTTAATCAAATCAACTGTAACAGTAACTATAAGACAGGCAAACAAATATAAAAAGAAAATTTTACACGCTGTTAATTCTGTTTATATGCTCAAGATACGACTCCAGGATTGAAGTTTCTATTGCCATTCCACCCTGCAAAGACATGTGGTCACCATGATAAACTGGCATGACATTCCAAATGCCCTTTTCAATTTTTTCATTCTGAGAATAATCGTTTTTAGGTGCAAAATCTGGAGCCATTGCAGAAACTGTGTTTACAAGACCGTCATTTTCCTGCCATTTTTTGTCAAGCACAATGCCGTCAGATGTTGTTCCTTCAAATTTTCCAATAATAGTTGCCGTAGGAAAATAAAAATCTTCTATTTCAAGAATATTTGGCGCCTGAGTTCCTTCTTCTGTTAACGAAGTGGCACTGCAGGCAAAAGAAAAATAATATGTTTGCGGAACCGTCTTTAACCAGCTGTTTATCTTAGCTGCATTTTGAATGTGCATATCAAAACCGGCATAATCGTAATCAGCACGGCTGTCATTTTTTCCAATGCTTTTATCCCAGATTTTTTGCATAAAAGCTTTATCCTGAAGATTTTCATCTAAAATATGAAAAGCGCTTGTTCCATTATGCGGTGCAGCAATTGTCGTAACAGAATAAATCCAGTCTCCATGTCCACCGGCAAAAAGCGGGCTTAATTCATCAGCAGGAGTTTCATCAATTTCAGCCTGGCTGCCATTTTCCATTAAATGCGCCAAAAGACGTATAGTAACTCCGCCAAACGAATGACCAAAAAGGTTAACCTTGTGTCCGCTGTCCCAGTTTTTAATTAACGGGTCTGCCGAAAAATCTCTGCCAAAACGTTCGTGTCCACAGCGCGCAGAATGTTCTGCACCATAATCAACAACAGTGCCGGTCAATTGTGCATAAAGCTCGCAGGCACGGTCCCATGCACTGCCTTGAGGTGCAACAGAAGCATCAGCACAATCAATTCCGTACTTTTTAAGCTGTTCCATAAGCGAACCGTTTTTCATTCCCCGGTAAGGAAGAATCGTATTATATGATTCGTAATGCCCCCAGCCCCAAAGGCCGTGAACAAAAACATATGTATAATTTGTATTCCAGCATGATTTATCTATGTTTGCAGCATTTGCAGATTTACAGGAAGAAAAAACAAACAAGGCAAAAATGCAAAACAAAACATTCTTAATTTTCATACTATCAATTTATAGGGAAGATTCAAAAAATGCTAGTAGCAGAATATGTGATGCTCAGAGTTTCTTGTTTTTGTATACCAATACAAAATTGAAAAAACAAACATTACAAACAGATTTCATTCCACAAACCAAGGAGCAACCCTTTCAACTTTTTCAAATATGATAAAGTCCGGTTTGTTTTTAAGAATAAAATCCTTCTGTTCATCACTGAAATGTGTTTTTAAAAATTGAGCATCTGAAAAAGTTGCAGCTAAATAAGGTTCTATCGCATCCAAAAAAGAATCACCAAATATAATTGCTTTTGGTAAGTCACTGCTTATTTTGTTTTTTGTATGATTAAATCGATTCCTGCTTTCTATAGACTCATAACAATCTTCAAAAGTCATACCTTTAGGATTAAGTTCAGGTCTTGTACAAAAAGCATTATCTATGCCAAGCATAGGAATTATATCGCCTTTGTCATAGCTGTATTCAACATTAATGTCATACACAGTTTCTGGAAAGGAAATTTCTGGGAATGTTTCTTTAAGCTTGTCCTCAATAATTTGAAAAGTATAATAAGCACCAAGAGGATTCCAATGAGTATCTGTTTCATAATATAAAGGAATATCTGTCTCTTTCTTTTTTTCCATAAGATACTC
>JAKSTS010000012.1 GCA_024402455.1 Treponemataceae bacterium | reverse complement strand
TTCAAACTCTTCTGAAATAAGATCAAGAGCTTTTAATGCTTCTTCTTCAGAAACAATGGCTCTAATTCCTAAATCTGCAACCTTTTCAACAGGTACCATAATTGTCATATCAGAAACTTCAAGATAAATGACATAATACTTCAAAAACTTATCTTTAAATTTCTTTTCGGTAATGTCTGTAATCCTACCGACACCTTGACTTGGATAAACAATTTTTTGATTAATTTCATACATAGAAGAATCACTCATAGAGGTAATTATACCACAAAATTGCATATGGGTCAAAGGCGTCTAAAAGTACATGCAAAGCAGTTTAAAAAAAGAAAACCTCTGAAAAGTTTTACCTTTTCAGAGGTTTGGGTTCATGCCCTCCCACCCAGATAAGCAGAACGCCTAATTTAGTGTAACAAACTAACCAGCAGCAATAACACAAAGGAAAAAACTGCTGCTCTTATAGATTAACAACAAAAACCTATTTGTTGTGCTATAAGACTCATTTTACGCCGGTGTTAAGCTCAAGAATAAGTTCAACTTCACCACGCGAAATATGCATACGAGAAGCAATCTCATCTACACCCCAGCCTGACTTTGCAAGTTTAACAACTGTGTCACGCTGCTGAATAGAAGGAGCACCCTCTTCTCCCCTAGGCTTTTGAACACCACCACGCTGCGGTTCATTCTTGAGCAAGTCACCCATAATCTTAACCTGTTCCTGAGCCTCTTTAGAAATCTCATTAATGCGTGTTTCGGTTCTTGCAAGCCATTCACGGGCTTTCTGCATTTCATTAATTCTAGTTTCTGTATCTTTCAAGATAACATCAAGAGATGCAAGTCTTTCTACAGCTTCATTTACACGTGTATTGCCGTCCAGGAGCTTATCAACAGATTTTTTGATATCAGCAACCTGTTCCGGCAGTTTCTTTGCTTCAAGATCGCAGGCTGCAATTCGTTTTTCAATCTGCTGAAGGTTTTCAAATGAACGGTCAATACCAGCCATAGTCTGTTCAAGAACATCATTCTTCTTTTCAAGACGGTCATATCGTCCAGAAATATCTGTAATTGAATCTTGATAACGTCTGATTTCAAGCTGAAGTTCCTGCAAATCATCGTTAGAGTTACGCAGCTCTGCAATCTTCTGATCCATGTTTGATGACATTGTAAGCAGATTGTTGAAATTGTCTTCGATAATTTCAATGCGTTTCTTTTCAGTACCGAATTTATTGAGCTTCTGAGAAACTTCGTCTTCCATTCGTCTGATTTTAAGGAATTCCTGTTCAAGGTCATTTGCAACCTGACGGAATGATTCAACACGTGTAATTTCTGTTTTAAGAGCTTCAAGTTTACCTTCAAGGTCATTTTTAAGCTCATCAGCTTTATCAAACAATTGAGTCTGCTTATCAACATCGTCCATTGTAAGGTTGATTGCGTTTGCATCTGTCTGCATCTTAAGACGCATTTTTTCCTGGGTTGCTTCAGTTTTATCGCGAATCTCCTGTGCCTGAGCCTTAAGATCGCGCATTTTCTGATCTGCTTCCATATTCTGCTCACGAATCTTCTGTGCAGTTTCTTCAAGCATACCCTCGTATGATTTTTTGAATTCTTCCATTGCTTCTGTTGCTCTTGCATCAAATCCAGCAACGGAACGGTCCATCTGAGAGCGCAAATCATCAAGCTCATTAGCAATGCGGTCTTTTTCTTCACGGGCTTTTGCCGTGTAATTTTCAATATCAACCGAGAATGAACTGCCAACCTGTTCAAGCTTTTCTTTTGAACTGCTTTCAAGATTTGCAATTTTCTCATCAAAAGCTTCTTTATATTCATTGAACTGAACAGAAAGTCTTTCACGCCATGTTTCAAAATCTGTCTTAACAGATTCAAGAGAAGCTTCTGTCTTTTCTCTGGTTGAATCAACATCAGTAAAGATTGTCTTAATCTGAGCAGTCAAATCACGGCGCTGATTTCCAAGCTGTTCCTGGATTTCAGCAGAATGTGTATCAAGAGCTGCCCTGATATGCTCATTTGAAGAAACTTTTGCTTCATCAAGTGCAGCCTGTGACTGGTCAACAAATTCTTTAATATTTGTTTCATATTCAGCAAGTTTGTCCTGCAAAGAACTGTCAAGACTTTGAAGCTGTGTTTCAAAACGACCAGTCTGGTCTTTGAAACGGTCAGCAAATTCAGCAAGACGAACTTTCATGTCTTCAGCATACTGAAGCTCAATTTTATGTCTGTCATCTTCTGAAGCTGCTGCAAGTGTATTGAGTCTTTCTTCCATTGACTCAGTCCACTTATTCAATTCAACGTTGACAAACTCGCCTTTTTTATTCAGGTCATTAAAGAAATCATCTTCAAACAGCTTGAGTTTTTCAGAAACGTTTGTCGTAGCCTGTGCTTTAAGATTATTAAGTTCTGTTTCAAGATTCTGCAAACCGTTTGAAATATCTGCCGTGCCCTGCTGAACAGCCTGCTCAAATGCAGCCTGTTTTTCCTGCTGTTCATGGCTGAATGTTTCAAATTCATTTGCAATTTCAGATTTAATTTTTTCCATGCTTTCACGAAGCTGTTCTTCAAGCAAATTAACATCAGAAGAAAATTTATCAAATGATTTAAATCTATACATTACATCAGCTTGATAAGCTTCAAAACGGGTTGCAATTTCGTTGAGCAATGTAGTGTTCTTTGTTTCAAGATCGCCAGAAACCCTGTCATAAGAAGATGTCATTTCACGTTCAAGACCGGCAATCTGGTCATGTAGTGCAGATTCAATTTCCTGAATCTTTTCATCAGCTGTTCCCTGAAGCTTTGCTTCAACATTGCCGAAATTAGTCTGAAGTTCCAGAGTCTTTGCAGAGAATTCACCGTTCATATCTTCAAGAGCTGCTGCAACCTGTTTGATATTCTGTTTGATATCTTCTTTGAAAGTTGCAATTTTATGTTCTGTTTCGTTGAAAGATGATTCGATACGCATGTCGTTGCTATCAAGACGGGCATTAAAATCTTCAATTCTTTCAACAGTTGTTCTTTCAAAATCAGCTACACGATTATCAAGCATCTGCAAAGTATCTTGAAATTTAGAAGAAATATTCTGCATGTCTGTGCGTACAGATTCTTCGTATGCACCCATTTCGAGGCCAAGCTGGTTTCTGAACTTCTTTGCATAATCCTGAATTTCATTAATCTGAGCTTCAATAGATTTGCGGATTGTAACATTCTTGTCTTCAACAGCAGCAATATATTCATCCTTGCGGCGGTTAGACTGTTCCTGCAGCTGTTTGAAAACAGCATCTTCAAGCACGGTTGCCTTTTTATTTGCAGCATCAAAAGAAGCCTGAATTTTCTGGTCTACTTCTGTCAAAAGCTGTGCACACTTTTGTGTATATGCTTCGTACTGTTTTGCAATAACTTCTGTACGTTCATTATATTCATCAAGAAGAGTTGCACCGATTTTCTGCAAATGCTCCTGATTCTGCTGAGAAAAATGATCTGTCAAACCAGGAATTGCAGCATCAACTTCAACAAGCTTATCCTGCAGTTCTTTAATTCGTTTGAAAGTACTGTCGAAATGCTTTGACTGTGCAGAAAGGTGCTGAAGATTTTCTTCTGCGCGGCCAGTTTTGTCAATTAAGTCTTTAATAATTGAATCATATCCATCAATACGTGTTTCAACTTCAGAAAGAGCATTGATGCGGTCCTCTGTTTCTTTAGAACGAACCGCGAAATCTTCTTCAAATTTTTGAAGCCGTTTTACAGAAGCAATTGCCTGTGTCTGTTTTGTTTCAAGATCAATAGCCGCATTCTGCAAAGACTGACTTCTGCCTTCAAAGTATGCATCAAGATCTTCTTTGAGTTTGTCACTAAAACGTTTGACCTTATCAATAGACTTGTTGTTTGCATCCATCTGACGGAAGATAAGAACCAAAGCAAGACACGCAAAAAACGTTATAATATTACCAATCATCGGACCCCACCCAATTTTATTCTATATTAATACGAATTTATGTACAATTTAAAAAACTGCTTTTATTAAAACATATTTTTCATTCTAACACAAGATTTTTCAATTGGCGATAGTTTTTAAAAGAAATATCTGCATGTTTTCCACCTTTTATGCCGAAAATGCTTTTCCAGAAAGGCAAAATATAAGCAGTTTTCATTCCAGCCTGTTTTGCACCATAAATATCTGCATACAGGTTGTTGCCAACGTAAAGAATCTTTTCTGGCGCAACATTTAATTCTCTTGCCAGAAGGCCAAAAGCATATTTTGACGGCTTCAATGCTCCGCATGCTTCAGAACCCAAAACAGCAGAACACAAAGGCGCAAGCCCCCAGATATCACCTTTCTGTTCAGGCGGAAAATCTGAAAGGATTGCAAGTTTCAGGCCAGCTTTTTGAAAAGATTCAAAAGTTTCTTTTATATGAGGATATGGCTTTAATTCAATAAAAAATTTAACCAGACCTTTATAAATGATTCTGTCTATTTTTGCACGGGCGTCTTCTACAGAGATATGCATGTTCTCTGATAAAAGTCTTGCCTGATATTCATAAAAATCTGGCAGAGGAGCCGTACGGTGAAGAACTTTTCTGACTTTGTTGTATTGAATAAAAAAAGGAAGATGACGCAAAAAATACGGCATAATGCGTACATAAAGGCGCCAATTAGCGTAAAGAGTTCCGTCAATATCAAATGCAACAGCTTCTATAGATGAGTTCATCTATTAATTTATACTACAAAGAAGCGCTGCTGTCTATCAAAAAAAATTACAATGCAAAAACTTCAGCAAAAAAACTGAAATTTCTGCATTTTTTTTGAGTCAACAGAATTGAATTTTCAGAAAAATCAAAGAGGCTGAAAACAGTTTGATGATTTTACACGGCAAAGATAAACATAAGTTCCTTGATTTGCTGCAACAAAATCATCAAAAGAAGTTGCAACACCGCTTTCGTAAACTTCAATATGACAGACACCAGCCTGATCAAAATAAGGGAAGAAAACCAGGTCATGATGGAATGTCCATGTTTCAGGCTCATTGTCTGTATTCCATTCGCAGGTTTTTACAGCACCAAGATAAAGCATGTCAGGCTCGGTTGCAGCAAGAACATAGAGAAGCGGTTTAATCATATTGATTTCGTAACCAGCTTTTGGAACAAAACCAACATTCCGCACAGTGCCGTCTGCAGATTTTAAACCTGCAAAAGGATTTACCTGAACATCTACACCAAGCGTTCCGGCAGGAAATTCCTTGTCACGTTCGGCACAAACAGCAGCAGTAGCAAGATTTCTAATCCAGTCATAAGAACGGAACATTTCCTCTTCTTCTGCTTTTGACATGTACAAAGTTTCAGAAAGATCTATTGTAGGTGCTTTAATTGCATCAAGTTTTGTTGCACTTCCAGAAAGTGCAATAGTAATTCCATCAATTACCCATTTTGTAAAGCCGCTGCAGTTTACACCGATTTTTCCAGGCGTGCCGCTTCTTGCCTCGCCTGTTGAAATAAATACAGGATTTTCAAATTCATCATAGGCAGCATCTTCAATATATTCAAACTGAGGAAGCTTGCGGTTAATTTTTTCTATCATGTAGCGGTTATTAACATAATTGCGCGAATCAGCTTTTACATATGCCCACGGCACAGTTTCTTTTGTCAAATTGAAAAGTTCACTGAACGAAAGTTTCATTACATCGCTGAAAGGAATGCCGAGCGGAACACCGCGACATGCATAAGCACCATGAATAATCAAATCAACTTCTGATTTTGGCTTTTTAGGCTGGCTGTCCGGGCGAAGGCATACATAAACACGGCTGTCAAACTGAAAATAAACATTTATGCGCAAGATTTTTCCAGATGAACAGTCGCGGTAAACAACCCAAGAACCAGGTGCTTTTGCCGGAAAATCATAGTTATTTTCGCGCGGTGCATAAATAATTGCAAGTTCAGAACCTTGGCGTTCTGCACGAATCTGAAAGACTTGTCCAAAATCAGTCTGAAGATTTTCACATTCTCTATCAATAACTGCAGAAATTGGAGCCGTCAACCATGCTTCCATTGACTGTTCACGTATGGATGAAGAATCAGGAATAGACAAAATGCCTGTGTCAGCAAACATAAAACCTGACACGATAAGCGATAATACAATTCTACAGAAAAAATTTTTGGTTTTCATCATTACATTATCGGCACACTTGCAAAAAAAGCACACGGCTTCAAAAAGAATTTTTTAATGCTTGAAAGCGTTGGAACTTTTCTTTCAGCTGGTTCAAACGGCAGCTGCACAACCTGACGGGGCTGCCTGATAAGCAATGTCATGCTGAATTTATTTCAGCATCTTCGCTGAATATAGCACATGGATTCCGAAACAAATTCGGAATGACACTATATTTTAAACTTATCAGACAGTTTCCTTGTCATTTGCACAACTTTACTCTGCAGGCACTTCGTTTTTTATTTCTACTGCAAGCTGCTGTATGGTTTCAACGGGAAGTCCTTGTACGGTTGCAATTTGCTCTATTGTACCTAAGTTTGCAAAAAGCATATTACGAGCAGCTTCAAGTGCTTTTTCTGTTTTTGCTTCTTCTCTTATATCAAAGTCATGAATGTTACATCTCATATAATCACTCCTGAACTGTTCACTTTTCTTTGCTTCTTCAACTTTGGCAAAGATTTCATCCGTAAATTCGTCCTCTGGAATATTTGTGCTTATAAACTGCAAAAATGCGTATAATTCCGAATCTGTTTCTTTCCTGTATGCACTTGCATTATAAAAGAGTTTCTGCGTTTTGTCATCAAAGATTTTCTCAGGGTGTTTTTCAAATACTGTTTTAGTTTTATAGCATGATTCTCCAAGATCAAACGGGTCGTTTTTACAGATAAATATTATATAACTATCTTTCAGCTCTTTGAAATTTGCACCTTTGGCAAGCATGTCTATGTCTATCATTGACTGATAATAGCGAGTACGTTTTTCGATTTCTGCATATTTTTTATTCTGCATTTCTATGTCATACACCTTATCTGAATCTTTGACATATACGTCAAAGCGCACGCCACGCGTTTCGTAATATGGTGAAATGTCTTTCTGCAGCGTTATCATTTCTACTTTTTCTACTTTGATGTGCAGCAGCCGTTCTATGACGCCTTTGCATATTTCCTTGTTTTTCATGATTTCACCGAACATAAAGTCATCGGTGAATGTTAAATCTTTGATTGCTTTCATTGTGAAACCTCTTTAAAAATTTATTTCACAATATATTTCTGATTTTTTTTAGAATTTTGGTTAGTTTTTGGGATTTTTTAATGCTTGAAAGCATTGGAACTAATAAGGGAAAGGACAAACCCCTACTCAGAAGCGAGGTTTTTCCTTTCCCTTAAACCCTATCCTTTTCCGGCACTGCCAAAGGCTTTCGGCCGCCTTTGGAAACTGCAGATGATTCACATTTTTTGTTTGTGTTCTTCGCGACAATGATTGGTTTCCATTTTTTATTGGTTCAAGCCGTTACTTCTACAAGTATTGCGAGTTTTTGCGTAAGCAAAAATCTCGCCGCTATTCGCGCTAGCGAATAGCCTTTTTCAGGCTCTGGGTAAGACAGCCGGTCAATTTTTATGTCCAGCAGAGTTTCAAGAACCGCTTTGCAAAGTTCCGGGTCTTCCATGATTTTTGCAAACATGAAATTGTCTGCGCATTTTAAATCGTCAAACGATTTTTGGGTAAGAATGTTTTCCATAAATATGTAAACTCCTTGAAAAAGTGTTTACATATCTATTCTAGTTTTTTTTAAAAATTTGGTCAGTTTTATGAAAAATAATGTTTTTTTTAACGCTTGAAAGCATTTGGAACTAATAAGGGAAAGGACAAACCCCTACTCAGAAGCGAGGTTTTTCCTTTCCCTTAAACCCTATCCTTTTCCGGCCACCGCTTAGGGCTGCCGCCGCCCTAAGAACCGCAGATAATTTTCAATTTTTGGTTTTGTTCTTCGCGGCAACAGCGGAAGGATTTTTATGAGGTACAACAAATTCACCTGTTTATTCTGAAAGGCTGAATTTAAGTTCTATCGTTATGTTATTCTCTCCACCGGAGTCTTTACTCCAATTTGAAGAAGAATAAGAATTTTTCAATCTCTGCAATGTAAAGTATTCATGTATGTCAGTTATAGTATCATTACTACCAGCATCATCAGCTTCATATAACCCTCTAGACCAAAATTCAGCTTGATCAGTTATTGCATTCAAAATAATTGACTCAGTTTCTCCTGTAAACTGTTTTTGAGTATCCTCAGGATATTGGTCATCACTGAAAGTTTTAATTATTGAAAGCAACCCTTCTCTTCCCCAATATATATTACCATAAATATCTGGATCACCAGAAAGCCATGCATCATCGAAATGCACAGTCATCCAGCCGTTCATAATCTTCACATTTACTGGTCTTATGCCAACAGTTAATGTTGTTGTGCTTGACTCACCGCCAGACACCTGCGCAGTTATTGTATATGTTCCAGGGTCAAGCTGACCATTATATTGACCGCCTGCACCGCTAAACGGCACAGGTGTTCCACCAGTAACAGGCGTAATTGTGCCGATTATAGCGCTGCCGTTTGAACTTTTTATTGTTACAGGCATTCCACCGTTTGAACCACTTGAAGAATCGCCATATTCAAGATAGCTGTAATTGCATGTTGCAGATGAGCTGCTGACAGTTATTTCTGCCTCTGTTGATTTTTCCTTATATGTAATTACCGGCACAGCTGCAGCCCAGACTGTTTCAAGAACTGCATCTCCTGCCCTTGGATAAACTATTCCACTTGCAGGATACATGGCACCGGTTCTTGTGTCTTTCCATGCGTAAAGTGCAACCGGCGAAACAAGAGCTGAGGCATATGGAGACATATCAATTCCAGCAGCTGTTGTAAAAACCAAATCCTCAACAAGTGTTGTATCTGTCAAAGTATTTTTCAAGGTGCATCTAAAATCTGTTATAAATGCAAGATAGTTATCAATAGTAATTTCTCTCTGAGGGCACACTGCATTTCGTGTACTTCCGTCTGAAAGATGAATTAATGCAGTACCAGAAACCATATCACCAATGTTCATTTCGGGAAGCACGCTTTTTGGTGTTGAAGAATCTAGCCCTGTTAAAACAACCGGAGAAGCACCGTTTATAGACAAAGAAATATCTATTGTTGATATAGATGGATTAAAATAAGGGAAAAGACTGAAAAGTTTGCCTTCAGAAGCAGAACCGGAAGAACCATTTGAACCACCTGCTCCACCATTATTATTAGAAGATGTACTTGCACCCCATCCACCGGTGCTTCCGTCGTGGTGCAGCGGGTTGCTGGATGAATCGTGCAATGTAGCGCCTCCGCCACCACCGCCGCCGCAAGAAACGCAAACTGTCAAAATCAGCGATAAAGCCAAACAAAGCAAAAATGCAAAAATGTTTCTCTCCATCTTTTTATGAACGCCCCAAAACAATAAAGATTTCTGCATTTTCTGATTTTCAGAAAACATCTGCAGATTTTACACATAAAAACATAATGCAAAAAAATACAGTTTTGAAATCACAATGCTGCACAAAGACAAAGCTTTGTCAAAATCTATTTTGCGCAAACGATTTATTGTTATAGCAATTGCAAATATTTGTAAAGTTTTTTTTATTTTTTTTTGCAACATTTTAAAATGTAACATTGAATTTTACAAAACGAAGTCGAAAAATCTCCAAAATATAAATTTTTTAATGCTTGAAAAGCATTTAGGGGAGAAACGAACCTCTACTCAGAAGCGGGTTCTTTTCTCCCCTAAACCCCCTCTTTTTTCCAGCACTGCCAAAGGCTTTCGGCAGCCTTTGGAAACCGCAGATAATTCACATTATTTGGTCTGGTTTTTCGCAGCAATGGTTGAAACGATTCTTTTTTATTTGGGTCAAGCTGGCACTTGTACAAGTTACACGAGTTTGGTTTTCGCTTTGGGATTAATCACATACTTTGGGTTGATTCGACGAAAGGCTATCAGCACAGCTGATAGCGGCGAGATTTTGCTTCACAAAACTCGCAACTTTCTACAAGTTATGCTAGTTTGCGCAAGCAAACTAGCCGCTATTCGCGACAGCGAATAGCCGAGCACTGCCAAAGGCTTTCGGCAGCCTTTGGAAACCGCAGATAATTCACATTATTTGGTCTGGTTTTTCGCGGCAACAGTGGGAGCAATTCTTTTTTTATTGGTTCATGCCGGCTGCACAACCTGACGGGGCTGCCTGATAAGCAATGTCATGCTGAATTTATTTCAGCATCTTCGCTGAATACAGCGCATGGATTCCAAACCAAATTCGGCATTACATAATCATATCGCTTTTCTTCCTTATTATGACTTTTCATAAATGACAAAAAACGGTACACTCAGAGAAGTGCCTTTCTTCAGGCACATTCAATCGAAAAAATCGGTTTTAAACCGAAAGAATATATACCTAAAGAGACATTATGAACTTTACAGAACTTTCGCTTGATGCAAGCCTTCTTAATGGCATTGCAGATGCAGGATATGAAACCTGCACACCTGTTCAGGAACAGGTGCTCTGCGGCGCAATGCAAGGCGCCGACCTTTATGTACAATCCCAGACGGGAACAGGAAAAACTGCCGCATACCTTATTACAATTTTTCAGCAGTTATTATCAAAAGCCGAAATGAAAGGCAAAAAAGCACTTATTATGGTGCCAACAAGAGAACTTGCCGTACAGGTTGAAGAAGAAGCAAGAACACTCGGCAAACACACAAACTTAAAATGTGCAAGTTTTTATGGCGGTGTCGGCTACGAACGCCAGAAACAGCAGCTTTCAAAAGGCGTTGACATTCTTATTGGAACCCCTGGCCGTGTAATTGACCTGCAGGAAAGTGGCTCAATGGATTTGAGCAATGTAGGTTTTCTTGTTGTTGATGAAGCTGACCGCATGTTTGACATGGGCTTTTATCCAGATTTAAGAACGCTTATTAAAGTGCTGCCTGAAACAAGCGCAAGACAGACAATGCTTTTCAGTGCAACACTGAACACATATGTTAAAAACCTTGCATGGGAATACACCGAAGATGCACAGGAAATTACCATTGAATGTGAAAACATTACAGTAAGCGAAATTGACCAGCAGCTTTATCATGTTTCAAGTGACGAAAAAATGAAGCTTCTCTGCGGCATTCTTTCAAGGGAAAAACCAGAAAGCGTAATAATTTTCTGCAACACGAAACGGACATGCGAAGTTGTTGCAAAACGTCTTCAGCACAACGGCTTTGAAACAGAATTCATCATCGGAGATTTGCCGCAGTCAAAACGGCTGCAGGTTATTGATTCTTTCAAAAAAGGTTCGCTCCGCTGTCTTGTTGCAACAGACGTTGCAGCACGCGGCATTGACGTAGACAATCTTGCAATGGTTGTAAACTACGACCTGCCAAACGAAGCAGAAAATTACGTTCACCGCATTGGCCGCACAGCCCGTGCAGGCAAAAGTGGCAAAGCTTATACATTCTGCAGCGAACAGGATGTTTACAGCCTTCCACCAATTGAGCGGTATATCGAAATGTCAATTCCTTCTGAAGTTGCAGATGAAAGCTTAATGGCAGAAGACAAAAGCGCGGGAATCTACATTAAAACAACGAACTACTATAACGACGAACACGATGACCGCGGTTACCGCCACGACAGAAACAATCATGGCAGAGACCGTGAAAACGGCCGCCGTTACAACGCAAAAAGCGACTATAAACGAAACGGCTATAAAAAGCAGGACAACTTCAAAAAATCTGACGGCAAAAAGCCATACGGCAAAGATTTTCAGCATGAAGCCGAAGACCTTTCAAATCTTTCATTTGAAGAGCGCATGAAAGTCTACAAGCAGAAATATGCGGGCGACATGCAGTCAAATACTGCACCAAATTCAAATGCAGGTCAGAAAGACAGCCGCAAGAAAAATTATCAGCCGCGCAATGATAAAAAACGCAGCAATTCAATGCAATATGGTGCAAAAAAGAATGGTTCATACAAAGGCAAGTCGAAAGGAAGCCAGAAACAGTATGAAAAAAATAATGCACCTGCAAAACCAGCAAAACAAAGTATTTTTGCAAAACTTAAAAATCTTTTTGCAAAAAAATAAAAGGAAAACGATTTGATTACAGTCAGCGACGTAAGTCTTAAATTCAGCGAAAAACCTCTTTTCAAAGATGTAAACTTAAAATTTACACACGGCAACTGCTACGGCATCATCGGTGCAAACGGAGCCGGAAAATCTACATTTTTGAAACTTCTTTCCGGCGAACTTGAACATGATTCAGGTCAGATAATCATTACACCAGGCGAACGAATGGCCGTATTAAAGCAGGACCACTTTGCCTATGACTCATATCCTGTAAAAGAAACAGTCCTTATGGGTTTTCCAAAACTTTATGAATGCCAGAAAGCACGCGATGCAATTTACGAAAAAACCGACTTTACAGAAGAAGACGGAATAAAAGCAAGCGAACTTGAAGGCGAATATTCTGAACTCGGCGGATGGGAAGCAGAAAACCAGATTGAACAGATGCTTTCTGGTCTTGGTCTTGATGAAGAGTACCACGACCGAATGATGAGCGAACTCGACGAAAGCCAGAAAGTCCGCGTTCTTCTGGCACAGGCACTTTTTGGTGCCCCGGAAATTCTGCTTCTTGACGAACCTACAAACGGTCTTGATCTTGAATCAATCAACTGGCTTGAAGAATTCCTTATTGATTTTCCAAACACCGTCATTGTTGTAAGCCACGACCGACACTTCTTGAACAGTGTCTGCACATGCATCTGCGACATTGACTACGGCAAAATTACAACATTCAGCGGAAACTATGATTTCTGGTATCAGATGAGCCAGATTATGCAAAGACAGGCAAAAGACCAGGCAAAGAAACGCGAAGAAAAAATGAAAGACCTTCGTGAATTCATCCTGCGATTTGCTTCAAATGCATCAAAAAGCCGTCAGGCAACAAGCCGCAAAAAGATTTACGACAAACTTGCTCTTGCAGAACTTCAGATTACAAGCCGCAAATTCCCATACGTAAATTTCAAACCGGAAAGAGAACCGGGCAAAAATATTCTTCGTGTTGAAAAACTGAACTACAACAACGAAGGCATTCAGCTTTTGAAAGATTTTTCACTTACAGTAAACCGCGGCGAAAAAATTGCATTTGTCGGTGTTGAACACAAATCAAAATCAGCTTTCTTTGACATCATTACAGATACAATCAAAGCTGATTCAGGTGAAGTTTATTGGGGTCAGACAATAACATATTCTTACATTGGAATTGATACGACACCATATTTCAAAAACGACCTGAACATTACAGACTGGCTGCGCCAGTTCTCAAAAGAACAGGACGAAGCTTATGTGCGCGGCTTTTTGGGACGAATGCTCTTTAGCGGAGATGAATCGCTTAAACCTGTAAAAGTCTTGAGCGGTGGCGAAAAAGTGCGCTGTATGCTTGCAAAAATGATGCTTAGCGGCGCAAACGTGCTTATTCTTGATGAACCGACAAACCATCTTGACCTTGAAGCAATTGAAAGCTTGAACGAAGCACTTGTTGATTTTCCGGGAATTGTTCTTTTCAACAGCCATGACCACGAATTCATCAGTTCAATTGCAACACGCATCGTAGAAATTACACCAAACGGCGTTATTGACCGCATGATGGACTTTGATGACTATCTGAAGGACGAACAGATTAAGGCTCTCCGTCAGGAATATTACAAAGATTCAGACAAAAAAATCAGATTCTAAAAGACATTTTTGAAGGGAAGACAACCCTCTTCTTGCGAGGCGGGGTTTTCTTCCCTTCAAACATCCCATCTTTCCCAGCACGCCTTTTAACTTCTAACAAATTTTGTGCTTAAACTTTGCGGTGATTTGCATTTGCTTCATCAAGAATAATATAAACATAACAAACGCCATAAAAAATAGCTTTACCTGTTTTCAATTGCCTTTTCAAACAACTGGATGATCTTCTGCTTTAAATCAGTTAATTTTTGTGTGTCGGCAGAAGATTCCACGTTTGGCTGTTCAAGGAACAGCTGATACGGCATGATTTCTAGTGTATCAATAATTTTTTGAATAACCTCGACTGATGGAAAATTCTTACCGTTTTCAATAGCATTCAGATAATTTGGGCTTAAACCTATTTTTTCTGAAAATTCAAGTTGGCTAAAGTTAGACTTGTTGCGGAAAAATCTTAAATTCTTAATGAATACTTCTTGGAAATGTGTCATTAACTCTTGATATTCGTTCATTTTGCTATAAAAAGAACCAATGTATTACAGTTAAAACAACTGTAATAAAGTTGACAAAATCACTTTATATCAATTAGAATAACTGTATATCAGTGAAGAATGTCCCGAGACAGTCAGATTTTTATTATCTTCACTGTTTTTGACAAGTTTGCATGATGTGGTCATTAGAAATATAAATTTAAAGAGGGTTTTATGAAAAAAATTATCACTTTAATTGTTCTTTTTTCGATGGTCTTAGTAGTTTTTGCAGAAGAATTCAAAGGATTTTTAGGAATACCTTTTGGAACATCGAAAGCACAGTGTCTTGCTATAATGGAAAACAAAGGATGGACATTTCAAAGCTCTATGTCGGATTATAAGACTCAATTTTTTACAGGTAAAAAATATGCAGGAAAAGATATAACAGGAATATTAATGAGTTTTGAGGGAAATAATCTTAATGTTGTCTGTGTTATGTTGGAAAATAGCGATGCGGTGGAAATATTCAAAGCGATGAGTAAAAAATATGGATTGAGAAAAATTGAAAATGAGAATTATTACATTACGAATGATTATAATGCAATTATATCTCTGTCAGACGGTGCTTTAATTATAATAGATCCGCCAATGGATAACAGCACATTGGATTCAGATATATAATAAGGAAATGCTTCCATTACGCATTTTCTGTTTTTATATATTGCATATTTAAAATTAATTAATAATAAGGTTGAAAAGGCATTTTAAGTTGCAACATATGCAACCTGTTTTGGAGGATAGTTTATGTCAGAACAAAAAAAGAAAAACAAGGTAACCTTAATCATTTATTTAATAGGTATTCCACTTTGTATTGCTGTAGCATATTTTGCTTCATTACAAGGAGAGAAATCTGTTACAGAATTAAATAATTATCAGGGTTTTAGTTTAGTAGCATCGGAGAATGAAATAGATGGTTCTTTAAAGAATCGTGTTGAGTATTATACATATAGTGATTCATTCAATCCATCAGTTCTTGAGGAGCTATGCAAAAAGAAAATGAAATTATATAAAAAAAATATGGATTTTAATTCCTATAATATGGTTGTCTTTTCTAGTTCGCAATATGTAGTACGTTCTAAGTATCCGATTGGTGCTAAATATGGAGATGAATTAGATAAATTAAAACATATAAAAGCATTTTTCATTTACAAACACTATAATAATTTTTCTGAATTAAGTTATTATGAAAAAAATGCAGCTGAAAGTATTGCCGTAAGAAAAAATATTCAATAGTTTTAAAACTCTAGCTATCTTTGCACCAAAGGAACTTTACTAACATTTTGATTCTATAAAAAATATAAGCTTGAATTGATAATCTGACAAGAGTTTGCTTTGTGCACAATGTCATGATGACGATTGCCCACTTTGGTCATTTTCTCAAAACGTCATGATGACGATTACAGTTTTTCCACAAAAACAATCTTCATAGATGTGCTCATCAGTGAAGATTCTGCTTTTCTGGCGGAAAGCAGTGACTTGCGGACGCGGACTGCCTCATGGCTTGCCATGCGAGCAGTCCGACGGACGCAAATGAACAGATCAAGGCTCTCCGTCAGGAATATTACAAAGATTCAGACAAAAAAATCAGAGTCTAGCATTAAAAATGGAACCCGCTGTTTACAAAGCTGGTTCCATTTTTTTTCAAACTTTTTATTCTTTCCGGCACTGTTTAAAGATTCACTTAATGAATTGACAAGCAAATTGATTGCACTTTACTATGCACTCAATGAATTTGGATGATTTAAACGAAGAACAGAAAGAAGCGGTAACTTCAACAGAAGGTTTTATACGTGTAATCGCCGGCGCAGGTTCGGGCAAGACACGTGCACTTACAAACCGCTTTGCATATCTTGTAAACGAAATCGGCGTGCTGCCGTCAAACATTCTCTGCGTAACATTTACGAACAAAGCTGCAAACGAAATGCGTTCGCGCATACGAAAACTTACCGGCGACAACGACACAGGTTACATTTCAACTTTTCACGGTTTCTGCGTCAGCATTCTGCAGGAAGATTCAAATGCAGTAAATTATCCAAAATCTTTTCTTGTCCTCGACAATTCAGACATAAACGCCATGCTTCAGATTATCTACGAAGAACGCGATCTTTCTTTAAGACAGATGACTTTTGGCCATGCACGCGACATGATTGAAATGAAGAAACTGTGGGAAAAGCCTGATTATTACAAAGACATGATAAGCATGAGTCTTGATGAACTTCACAAAAAATATCTTGAAGCAGACAAAACTGATGACATTATTTTCTACGGTTATCTTTATCAGGAAAAGAAATGCTTTGGACTTGACTACAACGATCTTTTAAAATTTTCAATGTTCATTTTTGAGCAGAACCCGACTATAAAACAGAAATGGCAGGAACGCCTTGAATACATAATGATTGATGAGTTTCAGGACATTGATTTGATTCAATATCAGCTCATGGAAATATTATGCGGTTACCACAAAAATCTTTTTGTCGTCGGCGACCCTGACCAGACAATCTACACATGGCGCGGTGCAGATATAAAATATCTCATGAATTTTGACAAAGCATTTCCTGACGTCAAGACTATTTTCATGATGAAAAATTACCGTTCTTCACCGGAAATAATCAAGGCCGCAAATTCACTTATAGACAAAAACAGCCACCGAATAAAAAAAGACTTAATACCTGTGCGAAATTCGCAAAACAGGCCTGTTTATTTTCATGCAAAAACACCAGAAGACGAAGCATGTTTTATTGCAGACGAGATTAACCTGCTTGAAAAACAAGGAATAAACAAAAGCGATATCGTTGTTCTTTACAGGGCACATTACATAAGCCGCACAATTGAAGAAGTTTTTAACAGCCGGAAAATTTCATATACGCTGTTTTCTGGTCTGCCGTTTTTTGAACGTGCCGAAATAAAAGATTCTCTTTCTTATTTAAGGATGATTTCTTATAAAGACGATTTGTCTTTTCTGCGCATTGTAAACATGCCAAAGCGAAACATCGGCGAACGGCGCATGAATTATTTAAAAGCATATGTTGAAAAAAACGGCGGAAGTCTTTGGAATGCGCTTAAAATCTGCCAGGATGATGAAATTTTTGACAACACAAAAGCAAAAGAATTTATTGCCCTTATCGAAAAATATGCAGAATGTCATTCAAAAATGCAGATTTCTGAACTTTTCAGTCATGTAATGAATGAATCAGGATATGAAACAGCGCTGCGCACAGAAGGCTGTCAGGAGCGGCTTGATAATCTTGCAGAACTCAAGCAGTCAATCTACGAATACGAAACGAGCTGCGGAGAAGAATCAACGCTTGAAAATTATCTTTCGCATGTTGCACTGTACACAAATTCAGACCTCGGTACAAAAAAAGACACAATCCGCTTCATGACAATTCATACAGCGAAAGGTCTTGAATTTCCGGTTGTTTTCATTGCCGGCATGAACGAAAATATGTTTCCAAGCAAAAAGGTTGATTCTGCCGCCGCAATGGAAGAAGAACGAAGACTTGCTTTTGTTGCATATACACGCGCAGAAAATCAGCTTTATCTTACAGAAGCAGAAGGAACATCGCTCGGCTTTGGTTTCAGGTTTCCTTCAAGGTTTATTTTTGATGTTGATAAAAATCTTCTTGAATATAAAGTTGAGCTGCCGGAAAATCTTGTAAAAGATGCAGTGCGCTATATTGAAGAATCTGACACTGCCCTTTCAAAGATTTCTTCCCTTTCAAACTTAAAACAAGGCGCAAGAGTTGAACACAGCATTTTAGGACCTGGCACAATAGAATCAATAGATGAAATCAAGCATGTTTATACAATTAAATTTGACAAAATTTCAACGCCACGCAAAATGAGCTTTAAAGCCCCGTTAAAAGCACTTGAAAACTAAAAATGCCTTATGCCCATGCCTTGAATAATTCAGGTGCAAGGTCTGTTTTTTTTATACGATTCATTTGCCATACGAATTCAAAAAAACTTCATTTTTTCTTGCCGCCGCATAAAAAAAATCGTATTTTAGGAACATGAATTACGAACAATACACCATTAAAGCGCAGGAAGCGTTGCGCAATGCTACGGTTCTTGCCCAGCAGGAAGATCACAGTGAAGTTGGAACAGCGCATCTTTTGTGCGCTGTGCTCGAACAGACAGACGGAATTATTGTGCCGCTTTTTGAGCGAATCGGTGTGCCCATAAACAAAGTATTAGACGAAACAAAAACACTTATTGCCCAGACACCAAAAATGCACGGCAATGTGCAGATTTCACTTTCGCCTGAAACTGCAAAAGTTCTTGCAAAAGCAGAAAAAGAAGCTGCAAAACTAAAAGATGAATATCTTTCGGTTGAGCACATTCTGCTTGCCTTGACACAGACACAAGATAAAACAGCAAATCTGCTTGAAAAAAACGGCGCAAACTACAACGACATTATTGCAGCACTAAAAGAAATACGCGGAAATGACCGCGTAACGTCTCAAGATCCAGAAGCTACATTAAAAAGCCTCGATAAATATTGCCGCAATCTTACAATGCTTGCCAAACAGGAAAAAATTGACCCTGTAATTGGCCGTGACGACGAAATAAGACGTGTAATGCAGGTTTTAAGCCGCCGCACAAAAAACAATCCTGTGCTCATAGGCGAACCAGGCGTTGGCAAAACAGCAATTGTCGAAGGTCTTGCACGACGCATTGTTTCAGGCGACGTGCCTGACAGCTTAAAAAACAAAAAGCTGCTTGCACTCGATCTTGGAGCACTTATTGCCGGTGCAAAATTTCAGGGTGAATTTGAAGAACGCTTAAAAGCTGTAATAAATGAAATCCAAAAAGCAGAAGGCAGCGTTATTCTATTTATAGATGAACTGCATACACTTGTCGGTGCAGGTGCAAGCGGCGGCGGTGCAATGGACGCAAGCAATCTTTTAAAACCAGCTCTTGCAAGAGGCGAACTTCGCTGCATTGGTGCCACAACTCTGGATGAATATCGCAAATATATCGAAAAAGATGCCGCACTGGAACGACGGTTTCAGCAGGTTTATTGTGCAGAACCAACTGTCGAAGACACAATTGCAATTCTCCGCGGTCTTCAGGAAAAATATGAAATTCATCACGGCGTGCGCATAAAAGACGAAGCACTTGTTGCCGCCGCAACATTGAGCAACCGCTACATTACAAGCAGGTTTTTGCCAGACAAAGCAATTGACCTTGTTGACGAAGCTGCAAGCCGTTTAAAAATTGAAATTGAAAGCCAACCGACAGAACTTGACCAGGTTGAGCGCCGAATTCTTCAGCTGACAATTGAAAAACAGGCACTTTCAAAAGAAGACGACAAAGCTTCAAAAGAACGGCTTGAAAAAATTGAAAAAGAACTTTCAGAATTGTGTTCAAAACGCGATGCAATGAAGCTTCAGTGGCAGAACGAAAAAAGCAGCATTGACGAAATCAGGCAGCTGAAAGAAAATCTTGAACAGCTTAGAATTGAAGAAACAAAATACACGCGCGAAGGCAATCTTGAAAAGGCTGCAGAAATCAAATACGGAAAAATTCCAGAAGCAAGCCAGAAAATCGAGCTTTTAACAGAAAAAATGGAAAAAGCCAAAAACGAAAATGAATTAAATTCAAGAAAGCCGCTTTTACGGCAGGAAGTTTCAGAAGAAGACATTGCACAGGTAATTTCAGTCTGGACAGGCATTCCAATAAGCAAAATGATGTCCAGTGAAATGCAGAAATATCTTAATCTTGAAAAGGTTCTGCATGAACGCGTAATCGGGCAGGAAGAAGCTGTTTCGGCAGTTGCTGACGCAATAAGAAGAAACAGAGCCGGTCTTTCAGACGAAAACAGACCGTTAGGCAGCTTTCTTTTTATCGGTCCTACAGGCGTCGGCAAGACAGAACTTGCAAAAACTCTTGCAGATTTTCTGTTTGACGACGAAAAAGCACTTACAAGAATCGACATGAGCGAATACATGGAAAAATTTTCAGTTTCGCGCCTTATCGGTGCACCACCTGGATATGTCGGCTATGATGAAGGCGGTCAGCTTACAGAAGCTGTAAGAAGACGGCCTTACAGTGTTGTACTCTTTGACGAAATTGAAAAAGCACATCCAGATGTTTTCAACGTGCTTCTTCAGGTTCTTGACGATGGACGACTGACAGACAGCCAGGGCCGCATTGTCGATTTTAAGAATACAATAATCATAATGACAAGCAATTTAGGCTCGCAGCTCATTCTCGAAGCAGATTCAACAGAATCAATAAAACCTGAAATTGATGCACTTTTAAAGACAACGTTCAGACCCGAATTTTTGAACAGAATTGATGAAACGATAATGTTCAGCAAGCTTGACCGTTCATTTATTGATGCAATCGTAAAAAAACAGGTCAACCTTGTCGCAAGACGGCTTGAACAAAGACACATCAAACTTGGAATTGACGACAGCGCTGTCCGCTTTATTGCAGAAGTCGGTTATGATCCGCAGTTTGGTGCACGGCCGCTAAAAAGAGCCGTACAGACATATCTTGAAAATCCACTTGCAAAAGCAATTCTTCGCGGCGACTATCCCGAAGGTTCAAGCATAACAGTCAGTGCTGACAGCGATAATAACTGTCTAACATTCAGTTCGCAAAAAAGCCCTGCATAAACATGAGCTTTTCATGCTAAAGGAATATGGATACTGCAGCTGAACTAAAAGTTTTTCAAGCTGCAGTTTTCAGTGTCTGTCAAGACATAAAAAAACGTAACATTCCATATAAAGGTCTGTTCCGTTTTTTTTATAAACAGTATATGCAGTCTTAAAAGTCACTCAGCAGATTTGCTTTTTTTCTTTTCATATTTGCCATATTTGCAGCCGACATGACCAATTGAAACATTATCCAAAAATTCAAGCTGCTTTGAAGCAATTTTTCTGAAAATTTTTACTTCTCCATGACCATTGCCACCAGTCCATAAATTATCATGAAGCTTCTTTCCGTTTGGTGCTTCATAATTGATTCTCAGCATATCTTCTTTTGAACAGAAAACACTGATATCAACAAGATATTTTGAATCTTCTGCAGTAACGCACCAGTGAATTTCATTTGATTCTTCAAACATTGTAAATGATGTTGATGCTTTTTTGAAAAGGTTTAAGAAATTGAACTCATATTCTTTGTCTTCGAGTTTCAGATAAACCAACAGTTTATTATCTTTTGGAATACCAAAAACACGAGGAGACCCACCGCCAACTTCAAGACAAGAATTTGATAATTCTTTTCCTGTAACAAGACTTGTTATGTCGCAACTTGAAAGCCAGACCCATGGATTTATAAAATCGGCGCCCCAGTTTTTATCTGCATAACCATAACTTGACTCAGATTCAACATTATATGCAACGCCATCAATTGTTACTTTTCCAGAATATTCTGTTTTGACACCCTGCGCATGCCAGTACATTTCAAAGAAGTGAAAAGCACGGAAAAACCATGAAGTGCCATAACCAACACAATATGGAATTTTTTTGGAAACCTTAAGATTCCATGTCATTGTTCCAGCATCTGTCATGCATTCCGGATATCTGATGGCTTCTTCTTTATCAACGCTTACAGTACCTGAAATTTCTTCTTCGGACAAAATACATGAACCAATCTGAAAATCAAGTCTTGAACGTTTGTTAACAAGTTCATTTGCAGGATAATAATTGTTTATCTGCTTCGCATCTTTTCCCAGACACCCTGCTTTAATCATAACATAAGACGGACGGACACCATACATTACATTATCAGAGCGCTGTGCAAGAACAACTTTATTTGGATATAAATTAGGATTTATTGCAAAATACTCAATAAAAAATGCTTTTTCTTCGCCTGTAACAGCATTTTTTCCTGTAAATGAATGATACCACCTGTCATATCCATGACGAGAGTATCTTCCTTTGAGCATAAATAAGTTGCGGCGCAGATAGCGTTTTGCATCAGACATTCACGAGACTCCAAAAGAAGCAATTAAAGTGTGCGGTCAAGAGTTCGAGAAATATCTTCAGCTTCTTGAGGGAAATTCTCATTCAAATATTCAAAGCAGTCCATTGCTGCACTCTGAATATGTTCATACCAAATATCATAAAGTTCGTTGTTTACAGATGCAGGATAAGGAGCACCTTGAACTTCTGATAAAAGTTGCCGTAATTTGTCACAAAATTTACTATCCATATTCAATCCTCTCTTCTGAATGAATGAACAAACTTGAATAATTTCCGGCAGTCAATGCCAGAAAATCTTTTATTTTCCCACCTGCATTGAAAAGATGATTTTTCACAAAATCAATGCATTTCAACCCCAAAACATCAGAAATCAACTGGCTAAATATGTTTTCACATATTCAAAGCAAACAGCAAGCTGATACTTTTCGAACGATATTTCTAAAAATTGTAATTTATAGAGATATCAAAACAATTATAACTGCAATCTGCTGTTTTTACCAGTAAAAAATTTATAAAACCGTATTAATTTATATCAAAATTTTCAAAATAGCAATAGCGACACTTTTTATAGCAACAAAGGTAAACAATCAAAAAAAATGACGAACCTCGACGCAGAGCGTTCGAGGTATCGTCGTTCTAAAAGGAAATTGCACTCCAGGTCCAATACCCTTCATACGACGCAGAGCGTCGGGGTATTGAACCCGTCGGCGCGAATAAAACCTCGACACAGTACATCGAGGTTTCTTTTTTCTCATAAGACAATACAGCCGGTTTTGCTGTTCTACATTTCAGTGCATATTATTATGTGATTTAATAAACAGAAAGTTTATTGAACCCATTCTTCTTCGTCACGCTCTCCAATTACAAGATCACCACATTCCCATGCAGCCCTTAATGAATTAACAAAATTATTTGTCATTTCATCAGAATCCCTCTTGCGAATCGGTTTTCTGGCGTCTTCTTCATCAAGAACAATTGCACCACGGCTTTTAGAAATATTAGAAAGGATTTTCTTTCTGAATTCAGGTTCTTTGCCACAAATAAGAACTGCAATATCAACATCGCTCATAGAATGCAATTTTTTCTGCAGATAACGGTCATCTGCATTTATTACATCATCAAGTGTAAACAGGCGCTTTCTAAGATCAGATTCCAGTTCTGTATCAACCAGGCTTAAATTTGACAGGATATTTTTTTCTGCCCCGGAATCCATTTTTCTTAAAATATTTGCTAAAGCACCTCGTCCGTCAATGGTATTGTGGCGTGGAGTTTTAAGACTTTCTGCTTTTTCACGCATTGTTTTATCAATTCTGCCCAAAATGTCAGGCGGAAAATTAGTAAGCTTTGCAAGCCGGCGTACTGTCTCTTTGCGCTCTTCATCATCCATCTGATTTATTACAGCAGCAGCAACAGCCGGTTTTACCTGTGAAAGTACAAGAGCACGCACAGGAGCAGACTCGTCTTTTAATATAGTAAACATCTGTTCGCCATCAAGATCTTTCAGATATTCAAAAGGTTTGCCACCTTCAAAAGGCACAGCTTTCTGCATCAATTCCTGAGCACGTGCCTCGCCGAAAGCTTTTTCAAGAATTGTGCGTGCAGTGCCGACACCACCACCCTCTTTTGCCTGTTCATACAAATCTGCAAATTCTGCAATAATTTGTTCTGCTTCGTCAGGGTCAACACGGCGGACGCTTGCAACTTCTGGAATAATCTTGTCAACAAGGTCAGACGGCAGCAGTGCAATAACTTTTGCAGCTTCGTCAACGCCAATCAAAAGAAGGAATTTTGCAACACGGCGGCATGCACTGTCTTTACTAGGAATCTTATACAAAATATTGTCTTTTGTATCATTCGGTTTATTTATTCTTTGAACTGCCGCCGGTTTTGAAGAACTGCCAGAAGTCATTGCAAAACCTTGCCTTGAATCAGACTTTCCATATAAATTCTGCAAAGGCTGGGCTTCAAATTTTTTAGGCTGAAAAGCAGTGCGTCCTGTGCGTGCTGCAAAAGCAGCAAAATCGAACTGATTTTCTTCAGGAGGTGCAACAAATTCGCGCACGGGACTTGCATTCAAATTTTTTGCATCAACAGCCTTGCGCTGGGTCTGTGGAACCGGTGCAGGTTTTTCGGTCTTTGATTTTTCTGTTGCATAAGCCTGTGCACGCATTCCTGTAGCATATGACTTTAATTCAGGTGAAAGTGACTGTGCAGGCGCCTTCGGAGGTTCAGACGGCATGCTTTGGTTTTGAAAAGCCGGAGCAGAATTATACTGCTGAACAGGCGGCTGACTGAACTGCTGGCCCTGATAATTCTGAGTCATGCCATATTGCGGTTGAACCGGATTCTGAATGTTTTGAGCAGGCGGCTTTGTTCCAAAAAGCTGCGCAAAAAAACCCTTCTTTTTAGGCATTTCACTTTGCGGCATTGACTGCTGGTTATAATATTGAGTCTGCTGCGGTGCAGGCTGCTGATTCGCATATTGCGGCTGATATGGAACAGGCTGAGGTTGTACAGACTGCTGATTCTGACCAGGATTCTGTTCGAACTGTCTGTTTTGCTGAAAAGTCTGCTGCGGCGAAGCCTGCTGGTTAGCATATTGCGGCTGATATGGAACAGGCTGAGGTTGTACAGACTGCTGATTCTGACCAGGATTCTGTTCGAACTGTCTGTTTTGCTGAAAAGTCTGCTGCGGCGAAGCCTGCTGGTTAGCATATTCAGGCTGATATGGAACAGGCTGAGGTTGTACAGGCTGGTCGTTCGTTTTTTGATTTATTTGACCAGACTCTTCAGCTTTTACATGAGAAGAATTTTCATTTTTTGCTCTTATATCTTTGAGGAAAGCCTGAAATTCCGGGCTTGACCGGAAATCTGAATCTTTGCCGTCTGCCGCTTCTGAAGTTTCCGGCGAAACAGGCTCCTGCGGCACATATGGAACAGGTTTATAATCAGGAGATGTTGCATCTTTTACAGCAGGTCTGTCATCAGCAAACGCTGCAAGTCTTTCAGAAGAATCTTTTATTTCATGATTTTCATTTTCTTTAGGCATCTGCGGTTTTGGCGGCGGAGGCGTAAGGGAAGGCAGATTTAACGAATTATTTTGCTTTGCCTTATCAAGCATTGCATCTCTTTGATGCCAGAAGTCTTCTTCTTCAGGCGGTTCATCTAAAAATGCTTTTTCTTTATCATCATTTTGTTGATTTGCATTCTGCTGATTTTCTTTATTTTCAGAGTCATCGTTCTGTTCAATAGATTTAAAAACTGGCGCATCTTCAAAACTGAAAGGCTTAAACTCTGCCGCTTCATCTTCTTCAGTTTTTTGACGTGAACCTGCAAGCAGGGCAGCTAAAGCTGCATCTGTTTTTGATTTCTGCTGACTTTCTATCTCAGCATTTGTTCTTGCAGCCTCTTCTGATGTTATTTTTTCAGGCTTAAAACCAAACGTATTTTTATATGTACCAAATTGATCATTATAATTCATATTTTACATGATATCAGCGAGAGGACGAATAAGCAAGGCAAAAAAAAACGTCTGAACACAAGTTTCAGACGTTTTTTGCATATAAATCAATAATTACTCTAATCCAACACTATATGAAGGACTATAAGAGCTTGATTCATATGTAGCTTCACCGGCAGCATCATTAAATCCTACAGAAGGCAAATGAAGAATACCGTCACCATAGTCACCAGTTGAAATCTGCAAAGGAGAAGAATCCTTGTCTACAGGAGACTGTACAGGGTTATTGATGTTAACATCATTATTTCCAAAAGTATAAGAATTAACCAATACACCGTCATTCAATGCTGTAGATTCACCGGCAGTTGTTGTAACACCCCATTCACAGTTTGAAGATGAACTTGAAACAACACCGCGGTATGTTACGTGTTCACCGAGAGCACTGTCTGAAAGTTCTGTACCACGAACAGATGAAGTAACAACAGAAGACTGAATTTTGAAATCGTTTGCTTTGTTGTCCATTGACTTTACATCTGCCCTTAAAACACCGGCATCAAGATACAAATTAGTTGTTACTTTATCAGAACTATCTGACAATTCACGAAGAACAACTCTAGTCAGTTGATTTACAGTAATAGTTGAACCGCCAAGCTTTATAGAGGCGTTTGCCTTAAAAGCTGTAGAAATAACAGCACCTTCTGGAACAGTATCACCTGCTTTAAGTGCTATCCATTCGCTGTCAGGAGTTTTTTGCATTTCAACTTTTCCCGTAATTGAAATAACAGTTCCATCAAGAGCAAAAATGCTCAAAGCGAAAAAAACCATAAGAAAAACGATAGAAATCTTTTTCATACCAACACTCCTTTAGTGTTAAATTCAAAAAAAATTAAAACGAACTTGAATTACATAAAAGCACTATAAAAAATGTTCATAGTCATTATACATAATGACTCTCAAAACGCAAGACTTTTTTTTAGATTTTTTGTAAATTCTTCAATTTAGTGGCACAGTCTAATTCTTTACACCAAAAGAAAAAGAATCAAAAAAGAAATTTCACTCAATAAATTTTCTGTACTGGTCAGAAAAGACCTGCCAAAACCATGCATGTTTTCACAATAATTTTTTTGCAAAATGCCTGCAATAACAGCTATTATCCAGAAAATCATTTTGACACAAAATTTTTCTAAAACCACAAATTTATTCGGCATTTTTAAATAAAATGCACATAAAGTTTTTGTTATGCATGCAGAATTCAAAAAATTGAAGTTTCACAAATTTTTAGAAACACCCTTGATTATTCAGCTTTAAAAAAGCAGTTTTTCATGCTATGATGAGCACAAATCTATTATGTTTTATAGAAGATTCAGAAGTTACATTTTTCAGAATCAACTTTAAAAGTAATATTTTAGGCAGCTATATTTTAACGGCTGAACACGCACATCTAAAAAATAATTTTTTTGAAGTGCAAATATTATTAAAGTATTTGGAGGGACATCATGAAACATATTTTTGTTGTTGATGACAGTATAACCACATTAAAACTGGCAGAAAAATCTCTTAAGGACCATTTTGAACTTACACTGCTTACTTCAGGAACACAGCTTTTTGCCGCTTTAAAGCGCAAGGTTCCAGATTTAATTCTGCTCGACATTGAAATGCCAGACATTGACGGAATGTCAATTCTTGAAAAATTAAAAAGCGTAATCGGCTGGGAAAAAATTCCAGTAGTATTTTTGACTTCTCATTCTGAAAAGCAGGTTGTCATGGCAGGTTTTGAACTTGGTGTTTTAGACTACATCGTAAAACCTTTTGATGTTGCAGCACTGCCAGAAAGACTTAAAAAACATTTGAAATAAAAGACTAAAAACATGAAAAGAACAATTTCCCTTTTTTTATGCATGCTTCTTTCAGCGACTCTATTTGCAGAAAACAAGCGTTATACTATTTCTATTCCAGCTGATACAAACATTGTAGCAACACAGATTATTCAGGAAGCTTTTAACCGATACAGCCTAGAATCTCAATTTCTGGTAAACGAGCACCAGATTGGGGTGTTTTACGCACAGACAAAACAAGTAGATGGAATTGTTCTTTCAGATGAATCATTTGACAGCATTGATGATTCATATATTCTTATTGAAGAACCAATTTTAGACATAAATTTCATTGCACTGTCTTCAAAAGAAAATGAAACTATTTCAGACTGGAAAAACCTTGCGAATCAAAACATTGGCATTATTTCTTCCAATTTATATCTGAAAAATTATCTGAAAAATTATCGCAATATAAATATTTTTGAAACAACGTCAAAAAAAGAATTATACAATGCAATTCAAAACAAAATAATCAGTTATGGAATAATCTCAACTTACAGCGACGAATTTCAGCCACCGCTGCCAGAAGGCATTTATAATGCCGGAACATTTGCGAAACATTCGGTTAACCTGCTGCTGTCAAAAAATTTTAAGTTTGAAACAAAATATATTTCAAAAGCCTTGCGCGAAATGAAAAAAGACGGTTCATATAAAAAAATACTGAACAATCTTTCAACAAAATCATCCAGAAAAAACATTCTGTTTATTACTTCAGATCAGGAAAACCCTAAGACAAACAAAATTCTTGAAAACAAGCTTCTGGATTACTGTTCGCAGAACAATAAAATTATTTGCAGCACATTAGTCATTCCGCAAAATTATAAATCGCTTGCATCACTTGAAATGCGCACGACACTGTTTTCGCAGATTCATAACCAGTTTGCAGAATATTCACCAAGCGCAATTATCACTTTGGGAACAGATGCAGCACAATTTGCAGCAGACAGCTATGAAACGCTATTTAAAGGAACTCCGGTTATTTTAATTGGAATTCCCGAAACTTTTCCAAATGAATTTGCACAGCTTGAGCAAAATAAACTTATACTCAAAGAATCAATTTCTACAGAAGAAACTGTAAGCAAAATTCTTGAACTCTTTCCTCAGACCACAACCCTGTTTTTGTTAAATGACAAAACTGAAACAGGTAAATTCTGGCAGGAAAAGATGATTTATGATATTGCTGCAAATTTTCCAGATTTAACGATAAAAACAAACCAAAATATTCCAGACTATTCGCTTGAACAGACAATAAGCCTGCTGCAGCCGGGCACAGTCATCCTCACAGGCTCAATAAATAACATGGAAAATTGCGCTGAACTGCTTGGCATTGCAGATGTACCTGTTTTTGGTCTTGATTATACAGACGCTTTTGAATATCAGATTGGCGGAAAATATTCAAATAAAGAAACCCATTTCGAAAAAGCCCTTTCAGTAGTGGACAGCCTTTTTAAGAATATTCCCCTGCCGGCTACAGAATCTTTAATTATCAACCCGCAGAAAAATAAATGGATTTATAACTATAAAGCACTGCATAAATATTTTAAATTTCCATTTTCAATAAAGCAGATAAAAAATGCAGAAATAAAGAACAAACCACGCCCATTCTATCAGACAATTGCTTTCAATTATTTTCTGTTCGGCGCTTTAATTTCACTTTTAATTGCAGCAATAATCATAATAATTCTTGAAAAATCAAAACTGAAAAAGCTCAAAACTGAAAAGCACAATCAAAAAGAAACTTTTGACAAAGCACAGACAATGCAGCAAATGGTTTATGAAACTGCAAACAAACTGAGTACGGCAGATTTAAACAATAATCTTTCAAATCAGCTTGCAAACATTCTTGAAACAGCAGCAAAAATTACAGACATGGACAAAGTCTATATATGGAAAGTATCAATCAGCGAACAGATGACACAGCCGCAGTGTACGCTTCTTGCAAAATGGGAACAGACACAATCAACACCGAACATGCCGCTTGGTCTTACTTTAAATATTGATACTTTCTTTAATGACTGGGGTGCAATCTGCAAAACGCCGCGCCCTGTTCTTATGACACAGGCACAGGCCACTGGACTT
>JAKSTS010000119.1 GCA_024402455.1 Treponemataceae bacterium | reverse complement strand
GCCGCATTGATTCAATTGCAAAAAAATTTGACATAGACACAATCTGCAAGCTGCCAATTGACCCGAATCTTGCAACGGCAACAGACTGCGGCCAAATTGAAAAAGCAGACAGTTCACTGTTAAAACCAATCATCGAAAAGATTGAAAAACTTTAGTTTTTACCTTGTACACGCTATCGGTTAGTGTCGATAGCGTGTACAGTCTTTTAATTTCCCGGAATAATTAAACATATAAAAATATTTATGCAGGAAATAACAGAAATAAAAGAATATGCAAAAAATCATTCTGTTCCAATAATGATGGACGACGGGCTTGATTTTATCTGCAATTACATAAAAGAACATAACGTACAGAACATACTGGAACTTGGCACAGCCATCGGTTATTCTGCAATGCGTTTTGCAAAACTCCGCGACGACATTTTTGTTTCAACAATCGAAATTGATATAGAAAGATATCAGCAGGCAGTAAAAAACATACATGACAGCAACCTTATGGACAGAATTACAATCTATCTTGGAAACGCCTTGTCATATTCATTTAAAGAAAAATTTGACTTAATCTTTATTGACGCAGCAAAATCTCAATATATAAACTACTTTGAAAAATACAAAAATAACCTTGCAGACGGCGGCGTAATCATAAGCGACAACCTTTTTTTTCATGGAATGGTTGAAGATTTAAGCCTTACGCACAATTACAGCACAATAAAACTCGTGCGTAAAATCAAAAAATACATTAACTTTTTAAAAGAAAACAAAGAATTTGAAACAACCTTTTATCAATTAGGCGACGGCATTTCAGTAAGCAGAAAGCGCAAATAAGATAAAAAAACTGCAACCTGAATTTCATAAAATTACTGACATCAACCGACAACCGCCATAAAACCGTGTCTGCTGTTTACTGCAACAGGTTCGCCGGTTTCGCTTTAAGCTTATTCTAAGTTTTTAGCTTAAACAAGCGAAACCTGCCAGTTTTTGCTCCGCAAAAACTGGTGTGGGCTAGTTCGGGCGGCTTCTTGTTTTGGCGGCTGCCGTTGTGCTGGCTTGTGCACTTGCAACTGCGTTGCCGGCGCCAGCAGAACCGGCATTTTCGAGCGGTTCATCACCGATATAGCGGTATCTTGTGCCGTTTGCTACGCCTGCGGTGCTGCGTCTGGCTGCTGCATATTCATATTCTGCATACTGCACGGCGTTCTGCTTCGTAAGTTCTCCGCTCCGTTTTCCGACATATACTGCCTTTATTCTTCCAGACCTGTCATATTCATATGTTTTTGCTGAAGATTCGCTCTTTTCCTTTATTAAAAGTCCTCTTTCATCATATTCAAATGACGTTACGCTGCCGTTCCTGTCTGTAACGCTCTTTACTGATCCGTCAGGATTGAGAGGGAGATGTATCAGTAAAATAAAGACACTACCTTATTTTTATTAAGGATTTGCTTTTGTCCTTTTGAACAATTTACAGTATTTAGATTCTTTCATATAAAATGCATTTGATTCTAATGCATTCCATTCAGATGATAAATCAGTTTTT
>JAKSTS010000118.1 GCA_024402455.1 Treponemataceae bacterium | reverse complement strand
CATACTGCCCTGCAAAGGAGGATGCAAGCAGCTGATTTTTAGCAAATTGCAAAAATTAAATATTTTAGAGGGTGAAAAATTGTAAAAAGTTAAAAAAAGCAAGAATTTTTAAATAAAAAGTCCAACATTCATGTCGTCTTTTGCTCAAAAAAAACAAAGCAAAAATTTTGTTGAATTGGACTAAAGTATAAAATTTTCAGCATGGGGTTTGAACTATACTCGAAGCATGAAAACTAGAGAAAACAACAGGAACACAAAAATTATTTTGAAAATATCAAAATGGAATTCTTGACGTGAGCAATATTACCTTTTCAGACTGAGAATATTGTCATGCTCGCCTTGAAAATTTTTTTTGATGTATCAAAAAGTAATGCACTTGCACAATACATCAAATTAACAGCCATAAGAAATCCAGCTTATCAAATAAACTCGCTGGGTTAAGGAGGATTGAATGAAAAAAGCTGCCAAGTAAAAGAAAAAGCTCTATGCGAAATGCGCCAACATTTACACAAGAGCTTTTATTTTGGTCGAGAGCCACAAATGTGAAACCTCTGCAAATAGATGCTAAAAGGTTATCACATGCGGTCCTCCATGTCAAAGGGATTTGTTTAGACTGCAAACAACTCACCAAGCTGAACTGTATCAGCAGACAGTCAAACATTCATGCACCATAAGGAGTGTGCAAATTATGTTAGAAATAAAAGCCATTAAAAATAATCTTTCATCTGATGAGAACAGATCTTATTGCTTTAGAAGCACTTGTTCTCAAACTCTTTCTTGCGATGAACTTGTCAAAGAAATGGCAGGTTACAATTCTTCTTTTACAGAAGCTGACAATGCAGGCATGCTGAATGTGCTTAAAACAATTGTCGTAAAGTATCTTGCAAAAGGCTACAACATAGAACTGCCTTTTGGAACTTTGCGTGCAACTGTAAACGGCACATGCAAAAGCATTCAGGACGGCTTTGTACCTGGAACAGGCAATAACAGGCTTGGTTTTATCTTCAGCCCAAATGCAGATGCTTCAAAAACAATCAATGCAAATCTGGAATATAAACAGATTGCACCTGATAAAGCCAATGAAGCCAAAATCTACAGGATTACAGCTGTTCAAGATGATGCCAAAGAAAGCGACATTCTGGATTTATCCAAAGGCAAGATTTTAAGGCTGCACGGCAGAAACTTAAGTTTTGACCTTGAAGATGAAAAACAGGGTGTTTTTATTGAAAATGAAGAAGGCATTACAAGAATTGCAACGTACACACGCAGAGGCTCAAATATCGTAGACGCCATAATTCCAGATTCAGCTAAGACTGGCACCTACACTGCCTTTATTGCAACCAAACCCGGCATTAATTATTCAACAGCCTATAATAATGCCGCCATTACCGTTGCATAATCAAGACAAAATCAATTGATTTTGGGCGTTGCTGCATAAGTGCGGCAGCGCCTTTTTTTATGCTTGAAAGCCTTTGAACTAATAAGCGAAGATTCATATATTTTTGAAAAAATTCAATATTGAACTAAAATAATTATATAGCCTGAATGTCGAGTTTTTATAAAAGAGATGTAAACTTCATTATGTCATGCTGAATTTGCCCTCTCGTCATGCTGACTTACCCTTTCTGTCATGCTGAACTTGGTTCAGCATCTACTCGTTTCAGCATCCATTACATAATAGACCCTGAAATGAATTCAGGGTGACAGTTTGACCAGATCCCGAAACTAGTGGGATGACATTTTCCGTGTCATGCTGAATTTATTTCAGCATCCCCTTGTATTAAGGGATTCCGAGCTGAAAGCTGCCAAGGTTAATAAATTCGGAATGACAGATTGTTTTTATGGTCTTGTTAGTGCAGGAACAACTATGGATTTCATAACTCGA
>JAKSTS010000117.1 GCA_024402455.1 Treponemataceae bacterium | reverse complement strand
TCAATCTGATGATCCATGACGGGGAATATCTCTACGTACACACGAATATGGCCACACATTTCAGTCTTTATTGCTCGGACCTTTTTATGCTTTGGTCGGCATCATTTCATGCACATGGGGCATGCTCATTCATCCAATTTTGAAAAAGACTAAAAACAAAGAACTGCCCTACACAACCTGCTTTGTTGAATATTGGGCAAGCCATCTTGGTGAAAAAGTAACAGGTGAAAAAGCAATCTGGTAAAAACATATTTCTTTGGAGATGTATAAAAGTATTGTCATGCCGAATTTAGTTCGGCATCAACACTGAATACAGCGTATAGATTCTGAATTAAATTTATAAAATTTAATTCAGAAAAATTCTAAAAGTTCTTTCAGTTTATTTTGTTTCTGGATAAAGTCCCGGAACCATGAATTCTTCTGGGATTTTAGACGGACGCTGAGTCTTTGCATTTACGCTTGCCCATGAAACCTGGGCTTCTGCACAGACTGAACCATCCTGCTTTTTTATAGTCTGTTTAAATGTACCAGAAACTGCACCAGTTTTTAATGGTTCTGTTTCAATTGTAAGCACATCATCAAGAAATGCGGAAATTTTGTAATAAATATCTATATGTGTTACATAAAGATAAAAACCTGCTTTTACGCAGGCATTATAATCAAACCCAATATCCCTCATAAACTCAGTTCGTGCATATTCAAGATAATTCAAATAAACAGCATTATTAACATGGCTATAAGAATCACATTCATACGAACGTACTGTATGGGTTACTGTTGTTTTCATTTTTTAAATCCTTAGTTTTTAACTGTTAAGCACAGAATCTACAAGTCTTTTAAAATCATAATTTATTTTTACATCTGCAGCAGGTTTATTTTCATCATAAATGCGATAAACGCCGTTTTCAATGCGGATATTATCAATTGTCTGCACAGGTTCGTCAAAAGTGCGCATCATTTTTGCAGCTGTGCTTTTTACAACACGGTCTGCAATGCCAGTGCGTTCAAATGAACCACGCTGTTCATTTTCTTTATCTTCAAATTTAACAAATAGCTGAGGAGTTCCACCTTGCAAGCTTAAAATGCTTGTAATTGTTTCAGTTTCTACAGCAGGCTGAAGTTCTTCTAAAGTTTCATCATAAAAAGAGGTATTCATTTTTTTATCCTTCTGCTGATTTGTCTGTTCAAATCGAGCGTTTTGTTTATCGGCATTCTGAGAAACGGCATTAACTGTTTTATTTAAATTAATTGTAAACAATGCAGACTTTTGCGGCAGGTTTGAACGATAATCGCTGCCACGATTCAAAAGACCATGTTGAGAAATATCTGTCAAAACTGTTGAAGGAACCTGCTGCATTGCAGACATTTTTATTTCTGCTGCTTTTTTGACATCATCATTAACCTGAGTTTTCTCTTTGAAAATTGAAGAAAGACTGCTTTTTCTTGCCGGTGTTACATTGAAGTTTTCAACGTTTTCCTGATTTTCTGCTTTTTCATGATTCTCTGCTGCATATACACTGCCTGCAGACAAAAGACCGTGCTTTTTCTGAGCATTTTCTAAAGGCTGTTCCCGTTTTATTTCATGTTTTTTCAAAGTTTCTGGAACATCAGCTTTAACAGGCTCAATTGCAGCACTTTCTTGAGATTCATGTGTAATTTCAAATGGGTTACTGCTGTCTTTCTGTTTTGCGACATCCGCAAACGGTGCATAAGGTGCATCAGGTGATACATCTTCAGCAGACTGCATTTCTTTATTGTTCAGCAAAACATCAAGTTCCGGCACTGAAATTTCAGGTACTGCAATTTCTGCTTTATTTTCTGCAAAACCTGAATTTTCAAGGTTTTCTGCATTATCTTGAATATTTGCAGAAACAGGCTGCACATATTCTTCAATAATTTCCTGCCGCTGATGCATACGTTCATCAATTGCATTTAAGAATGCAGCAGTTGA
>JAKSTS010000116.1 GCA_024402455.1 Treponemataceae bacterium | reverse complement strand
CTGCAGATAAAGATGCTGATACAGAATAACGAAAAATCTTGCTTAAACGAAAAATTTCCGGCTGATGGCATTGTTTTATATGCCAAGCAGTCGGGAATTACAAGTTTTACTTCTCTTTGGGCAATTAAACGTGCATTAAATACTTCTAAAATAGGTCATACAGGAACACTTGACAATTTTGCAGACGGTCTGCTTGTCGTGCTTTCAAACCGTATGACTAAGTTTGTTTCTCATATAACTGATTTTGATAAGACTTATGAAGCAATTTTAAAATTAGGCGAAGAAACAGACACACTTGACCGTGACGGAACCGTTCTAAAAACTGCGCCTGTTCCAGATGAGTCTGCATTTAAAGAAGCAGCAATGTCTTTTACAGGAGAGATTTCTCAGCTTCCGCCTGTTTATTCTGCAATTCAGATAAACGGACAGCGTGCCAGTGATTTAATCCGTCAGGGAAAATCTGTAGAAATTAAAGCAAGAAATGTAACGATTTATAAAATTGAAGTTGCTGAATTTTCTGCTCCGTATGCTCATATTCGCGTGCATTGTTCAAAAGGCACATATATAAGGGCTCTTGCAAGAGATATTGCAGAAGCTTGTGGTTCTGCAGCTCATCTTGTTGCCTTGCGGCGCACTTCTGTCGGTCCATTTTTGCTGAGCGATGCAGCCGGTTTTGAAAATCTACCTGAATTCAGTATTGCTAATGTTGAAAATCTAAAGGAAAAAATTGCATCGCCTTCGCTTATAAAAGAGCCTGAAACTGAAGACATTCAGAAAGCTGTCAAAGCTTTTACGCCAGAAATTGCTGAAAAATGTGGCTTTAAAACAATTTTCTTAAGACCGGAATTTTACAACGCCTTTTTAAGCGGCAGACCTGTTAATATTTCTGGTTTTGAAGAATTTGATTTGAGCTGGAAAAAGGAACTTGTAGTTTTTGCATATAAAAATGCAGAAGGAAAAACATTTGATGTGCCTCGTCTTTGTGGACTGGTTGATATTAATGGCAAACGTGTAAAATATGTTTTTGTAATTCAAAGGGATCAGCCTGTCATTAAGCCTGTAAATCATAAAAAGCCAAAAGCTGATGCTGATAAAAAGAAAAAAGCAGAAGCTTTAAGAGAGTGCTTATGAAAGTATTTTCATGGGATGCTGTTTTAGGCGGAGAAATTAACCTTGAAGAATCTTTTAAGGATAATGACCGTTTATTTGCACTTTCAAAAAATGGTTCTGCGTTGACCATCGGTGCTTTTGACGGACCGCATCTTGGGCATAAAAAAATTTTTTCATCAGTGCTTTCAGAATCAAAACTTTTGCATGGTGTGGTTACTTTTTCAAAGCCGCCGCGTGCTGTTAAAGAAGGAACTGATTTTGCAGGCTCTCTTTCTTCTTTGCACCAGAGATTAAAACGTTTTGCAGATTTTGGCTTTGATTTTGTTATACTAATTGACTTTTCTTTGGATTTCGGTAAAATGAGCGGTAGGGCTTTTCTTGATGTTTTGCGTACATGCTTGAAAATGCGCTTTCTTGCTGTCGGCACAAATTTCCGCTGCGGTTATCAGATTGATACAGGTGCAGAGGAACTTTCTGCTTATGCTGCAGAGAAAAAAATAACATTAGAGCTTGTTCCTGAGTTTTGCATTGCTGAACAGCACGTAAGTTCAAGCCGGATTCGAAATTATATAAAAAAAGCCGAATTTGGTTTTGCAAAAGATTGTTTAGGTTATCCTTATTCAATTGACTGTTCTTCATTTGAAGTAATAGGAATAGAAAGCGAAAATGTTTTTGAGAAAGTAATTAAGCTAAAGCCACAAAGTGGGTTTGCTCAAATAATGCCGCCCGTAGGGCAGTATAATGCTTGTATAGAAGTTGTTTTCTGTGATTCTGATTCTAAAGGAGAACCGGAAATAAACTCCTTTGCGGGCTCTTGTGAAGTGAATCCGACTTTTTTGTCGTGTCGGTTTTCTTCACAGGTGGCTTGTCAAAAGGTGCAGGCAATAAGTTTTAACGTTTTTTAAAAACGAACAAGGAGTAAGTAATGGCACTTACAAAAGAAA
>JAKSTS010000115.1 GCA_024402455.1 Treponemataceae bacterium | reverse complement strand
AGATTCCGGATCAAGTCCGGAATGACATAGAATTTAATCTTTTTGGACGTCCCCCTTTCGCAACAATCTGCACCAGTGGCGAGTTTTACGAAGCAAAATCTCGCAGCTATCCGCAAAGCGGATAGCCTTTCGCTGATTTAACCCAAATTTGTGGCACTAGTCCAAATGCGAAACCGTTTCTGCTGGACAAAAAAAACAAAACCCAGTTTTAGTTCCAGTCGGCGGGGTTTTTGTCTGAAGGCACAAAGCAGGGCAGGTTTAAAAGACGGCGCTTAAAAGACATAAAGCCAAGTTTGTTTTTTATCAGTTTGACTTTTTCTGCGTCAACTTCTGCTTCTTTGCCGCGAGCAACTTTTTCAAGTTCGTCGTAAGTAAAGCCGTATTTGTCTTCATCTGTTTTGCCGCACATGCCGTCGCTTGGTGCCTTGCGGCAAAGTTCCGGCGGAAGTCCAAGTTCAAGACCAAGTTCTACAACTTCGCTTACAAAAAGATATGCAAGCGGTGCAAAATCTCCGGCGCCGTCGCCCCAAAGTGTAAAAAATCCTGTAAGGCGCTCAGAAAGGTTTCCGTTGCAGCTTACGCGGCAGTTGCCGACTGCTGCTGCAACTCCGTATAAAGTTGTCATTCTAAGACGGGCCGGAACATTTGAAGTAAACTGTTCGGGCAGTTCCGGTTTATTCAGCTGTTTTGAAATTTCATTTGATAAACCTTGATAGCCGTCATTTATGTTGATTGTGTAATTTTTTATTCCAAGATGTGCGCAGAGTTTTTTTGAATCTTCAATGTCTTTCTGAACGCCGTTCGGTATCATTACACCGATTACGCGGTCTTTGCCCAAAGCCTCGCAGCAAAGGGCAGCAACGACAGAAGAATCTTTGCCACCAGAAATTCCAATTACAGCTTTTGTGTTTCTGTCGCCGTTTTTTTCAAAATAATCTTTAATAAAGCTTACTGCTTCTTCTTTTAAATTCATTTGTGGTTAAGTCTCCAGTCTATTGTTTTTTCAAGATATTCAACATATTCATCATCCTGGCACATTGTTTTGCCAGCTGCATTTGAAAGTTTGGCAACAGGGCGTTCATTACATTCAGAAACTTTCATAACGATGTTTAAAGGTTCAACGTCTGTGTCATTAGAAATATAAGTGCCGATTCCAAACGCAACTTTGATGCGGTCGTGAAATTTTTCATACAAAGCAGAAGCACGTTCAAAATCGAGGCTGTCGCTGAAAAGCAAAGTCTTGTTTTTCGGGTTGACGCGTTCGTCTTTATATTTATTGTAGAAATTTTCGTAATGTTTAATCCAGTCTTCGCCCCATTTATAAGGGTCGCCTGAATCGTGGCGCACACCGCTGAAGCAAATTGAAAAAGTGTAGCCCATATCAAGATGTGTTACAGCATCCCCGATTGTATCTGTAAGATAAGTGCCGTTCAGAACGCCATATTCATTTGTCCAAGATTCCATTGCCAGTTTATTTGAATAAGCCGGATTATACATCGGATTGCCCTGACCGACGCACATTATAAATTCGTGTGCCATTGTTCCAACAGGAATTACATTATACTTTTTGGCAAGATAGACATTTGATGTGCCTACACAGAAAGAGTTTTTATATTTCTTGTTATTTTCGCAGAGTTTTTTTACGGCAAGTTCCTGTGCTTCTGCACAAAGACGGCGCCTAAGCCCAAATTCCGAAAAATTTCCGATGTTATAAGTTCCGTCAATAAGCCACTGAATTTTCTGGTCAAGGCGTTTTTTGTACTGCTCAATTAAATCGTCATATTTGTATGCAAATCTAAAATAAACTTCGTTAATAATTGCAAGAACCGGAATTTCATACATTGAAGTGTTAAGCCATGTGCCTTCTGCTTCAAGTTTAAGGCCGCAGTCTGCATCATCAGAAATCTTAAAATCTTCATAGCGCGGCTTCCATAAACGGAGGTGGTCAACATAATCTTCGTGGAGCCATTCAAGTTTTAAAAGATATGCAAGGTCTTCTTCTGAAAACTGAAGTTCGCAAAGATGTTTAATCTGGTCTTTAATTTCCTGCACCATTTCTGCTGTAAATTTTGCATTCTGGTTTCTGCATTTAAAAGACCACTTTGTTTTATATGAAGGAAACTGGTGATAAATTGCCTGACCCATTGAAAATTTATAAAGATCTGTTTCCAGAAGACTGTTGATAATCGGCTTTAATTTCAAAACTAAACTCCTTCAATTTGGAATCTTCCACGTTGTTTTTTTCAGTATAGTTTCATTATGCACAAAAAAAATATTATGTGAACCTCTAAAATTAACAGAAACCATAAAACAAAAATCTGCCCGCTTGCACAAAAGTGTCACCCCGAATTTGGCTGTCGGCTTGAATTAGTCAAAAAAAAAGAATTGTCATGCCGAATTTAGTTCGGCATC
>JAKSTS010000114.1 GCA_024402455.1 Treponemataceae bacterium | reverse complement strand
AACAATGATTTATGTTACACATGACCAGGTTGAAGCTATGACCATGGGTGACAAGATTGTTGTTATGAAAGATGGTAAAGTACAGCAGATTGGTTCACCACTCTATTTGTACAACCATCCAATCAACAAATTTGTTGCAGGATTCATCGGTTCGCCGCCAATGAACTTCCTCTCTGTAAAGATTATTGAAAAGGGCGGACAGCTCCTTGCTGATGAAGGTACATTCGAAGTTGTTCCTACACCAGAACAGGCACAGGCTTTGAAAGCTTACATCGGAAAAGAAGTTTACTTCGGTATTCGTCCAGAAGACCTTATTTTCAACAAGACACCAGTTCAGTCAAACAATATGCAGATGAAAGTTTCTGTTATTGAACCACTCGGTGCTGAAACAAACTTGTTCTTGACAACAAAGACACAGTCTTTGACTGCTCGTTGTTCTCCAGACAACAAGTACACAATTGGTGAAACAGTTAACTTCTCACCAGTTATGGAAAAAGGCAAATTCTTTGATAAAGATACAGAACTCAACATCTGTGAAACAGTTGCTGCTGAGTAATTAATTCTAGATTAAAGAGAAAAGCCTGTTGCATCTTTGCAGCAGGCTTTTTTTATCTGTGTACGTATTTTCTGAAAACACGTATAACACAAGAAAAATAAATTACTTTACACATTCAAATGCAGAATAGAAATTTTTAAAAGAACAAGAAAAGTTTTATTTTATTTTAAAAGTAATCAGCTGTTTTGGAATATCAATAGTAGCAGGAATAACTTGAATATTCTGATTAAGTTCTGCTCCAGACGGCAATGCAACCTGCGTTTCAAAAGCAAGTTCTGGAATCAGTACAACAGCTTTATTGTCTTTAATCTCAACAATAACCCCTGTTCCTGTCCAGTCTGGATTTTGCTTTAAATAACACAAAGTCCAATGCAGATTGCTTTTTCTTTCAGCTTTTACAGCAGCAGAAGCTGCAGCATCGCCTGCAGAAATCCTTTCAAGAACAGTATCTTTATCAAGCATCGTTTTTCCGTCAATAAAAGCCCGTAACTGCTGGTGTGCAACCAGATCGCTGTAACGGCGAAGAGGACTTGTAACCTGACTGTACATTCCAAGACCAAGACCTGCATGATTTGAAGGCGTAACGCAAACGCTGCGCGCACGCATTGATCTTCTAAGTTTATATTGACCAGCAAGCCCATCCGGCAAATCTTTTGGAATATTAGGTTCTTCCTGGCACACAAACGGAAACGGAATATTATTTTTAAACGCAAACCGTGCAGCGCCCTCGCCCGCAAGCAGCATCATTTCGCGCACCATTGCAGACGATTTTGTAGAAGTCAACTGATTAACAGAAATCAAAGGCTCGTCTTTTTCGGATTGTTTTTCAACAGAAATGTGAATTTCCGGCAGTTCTATAAAAACAGCACCGTTATTTTTTCGCCTTTCAATATTTCGTTTTGCAATATCAAACAATGGTGCTAATTCTTTTGAATCACACTGAGCATCAGCTTCTGCGTATGTAAGCCGTTTAACTTTTATGCTTGTTTTTAATACAGCAGTCTCTTTTACTGCTCCGTTTTCATCAAGCAAAAGCCTGAAAGAAAGCGCATTTGACCATTCCTGCAGTCCAAGGGCATAATCTTCCAAAGACTCTTCCGCAAGCATTCTTGCAGCACCTTCTGGAATATAAAGTGTTGCACCTCTGTTTCGTGCAGAAATATCTATATCTGTGTCTGGCAGAACAGTACTTGCAGGGTCTGCAATATGTACCCATAAATAAGTTCCGTCAAAACAGACAGCATCATCAGGGTCAGAGCTCCATGAATTGTCTATTGCATAAGAAACTGCATCAAGTTTTGTCCGCTCTTCAACAGGCGGATGGCTCAGCATTTCTGTTGCAGACTGCATTGAAAGCCCCCACCTCGTTGGGAAAGGATTCCGATAATAAGCCCAAAAACCAGTATCAAGCAGCACTTTGTGTGCATTCTCGTCTGTTTCTGCAAAGCCTGCATCTTTTAGAATTTTAGATTTTGAACTTTTGCCAAGCGCAAATGCTTCAATTTCCTGCATGAATCTTGCATCATCTGGAAGTTTTATTTTTTTTGCTTTTAATCTTGCTAAAAATTCTTCTTTAATCAAGGCTTCGCTGTTTTTTTCAGAAGCCTTGCGCATAATTTCAGCAGCTTCTTCTGCACTGCGGCACGTATAAAAAACACCGTCCGGCGTCAATATTTCTGCAAATAAAGGTGAAGAATGAAAATAGCAGTAAACAGCCCAAGATTTTTCGGCCGGATATTCACCAAAAACAAGCTCAGCCAAATCATTTATTGATGTGTTTGCATTTCCGTCTGAAATTAAAAGTTCAGCTGTCTCTTTTGCCTGTTCAAAATAATTTTCTGACATTTTCAAAAAAGGCTCAACCTGACAAAGCAGTTCTTTTGGCTGAATCAAAGCGGAAGCAGAACTGCACAATAATATTATGTCTTTCTGTCTTACACTTTGTGTTGCTGTCTGCAATTTTGGACCAGCTGCATACTGAATTGTATATTTTTCGCCACATTCGCTTATAACAGCCGGCTGATTTTTATAAATGACAATAGAACCTTTAGAAAACATGGCTTAT
>JAKSTS010000113.1 GCA_024402455.1 Treponemataceae bacterium | reverse complement strand
GGCTTTGTCTGCAGCCGGTTTCCTGGGAAGACATATGGAGCAATAAAAAAGCGTAAAACAGCGCCGGTTCTAAAACAAGGCGAAAGCGAGGCCGCACATCGTCAATGATCGTTTACGAAACTTCCGTAAGAGATTTTACGATTGGAAACGATGCCCAGACAAAAAACAGAGGCGGCTCTTATAAAGCATTTGCAGAAAAACTTTTATACATAAAAGAACTTGGCGTAACGCATATTGAGCTTATGCCCGTTTTAAATTTCTACAACAACGACGAAACAAATGCACTGTTTTCAAATACAAAGGAAAATTCAAATTATAACTGGGGTTATGATCCGCACAATTATTTTTCGCCAGAAGGCTGGTTCTCAAGCAATCCGGAAAATCCATACAGCCGCATAAATGAACTGCGGGAGCTTATTGAAGAAGCCCACAAAAACGGTCTAAGAATCATTCTTGATGTTGTTTACAACCACATGGCATCAACAGATTTTTTGAACCAGATTGTTCCAGATTATTTTTTTAGAAAAAACGAAGACGGAAGCTTCACTTCTGCATCAGGCTGCGGCAACGACTGCGCAACAGAAAAAAAAGCAATGCAAAAACTCATAGTTGATTCTCTTGAACACTGGACAAAAAATTATGATGTTGACGGTTTCCGTTTTGATTTAATGGGCTTGATTGATACAGAAACAATTTTTGAAGGCTTAAAAAAGTGCCGGAAATACAAAAGCGACATTCTTTTTATTGGCGAAGGCTGGAAAATGTATAACGGCAAAAAAGGCCGCGGCATGGACCAGAACATAATGAGCCAGACAAAAGACATTTCTGTTTTTAATGATGAATTCCGCGATTTAATAAAAGCGGGCGGCATGAATGAAACACGAAAGGCTTTTATTACAGATGATGCAGAATCTAAAAACTACATAAAGCAGCTTTTCTTTGACATAACCGGAAGACCACAAGTCAATTACACAGTTTCAACACCATTAAACAATGTGCAGTATCTTGAAGCTCATGACGGACTTACGCTGCATGACAACATTTTGTACAACTGTGCTCTTGACGAAAACAATGAACAGCAGAAAAACGAACTTTACAAACGTCTGAAACTTGGTAATTTTATTGTTTTAACGTCGCAGGGCATTCCGTTTTTACATGCAGGACAGGAATATGGACGTTCAAAACCTGCATTATATGAATCATGCGAAAACACAGGCGCATTTGTGCGGAACAGCTATAATGCACCGGATTTAATCAATGCTTTTAAATGGAACAGGACAAAAGAACAGAACGAATTATGTGAATATACAAAATCGCTTCTTAAATTCAGAAACAGCACAGGAATTTTCAAGCTTGGCTCTCTTGCAGAAATCGAAAAATCAGTGCAGTTTCAGGAACAGCTGTCAAAAAATCAACTGCTTGTTTATTGCATCAATCAAAAAAACAGACGCTGGTTTGTTGCAGTAAATGTTTCAAAAGAAAAACAGTCTTTAGCACTTGCAATAAAAAGACCGCAAGTTTATGCTGACATAAACGGTGCAAGTGTCCATAAAATTGAAAAGCCCGAAGGCATTGTCTTTCAAGACAATTCAGTTGAACTGGCACCTCTTTCGGCATTTATTTTTAAGTGAAGAAAGCAAAAATTTTGACTTTATAATAAATTCATTTTTAAAATTGGAGCAAATATGATTGCAGTTTTTGTTAATTGTGCCACAGTAATTTTGGGTTCATTTATCGGTCTTTTGTTCAGCCGGAAAATTTCAAACGAACTTTCAAACATTGTTTCGGCAGCAGCAGGTGTTGTTTCGCTTGTAATTGGTCTGCAGATGGCTTTTAAGTATAACAGCATTATTATTCTGGCGCTGTCTTTGATTTTAGGCGGCATTCTGGGTTCGTGGTGGGACATTGACGGCAAGATTTTAAATCTTGGAAAATGGCTTGAAAAGCGTTTTGCACAAGGCAAAAACGAAACTGAAAACCAGGCAGATGAAAATGCACAAAATGACAAAAGCACAGAAATTACAGAACAGAAACCGAAGCAGAATTTTGCATATGCATTTTTAAATGCTTCTGTGCTTTTTTGCGTTGGTGCAATGTCAATTGTTGGTTCTTTTAAAGCCGGCATCGACAAAGATTATACGCTTATTTTTACAAAATCCATTCTTGACGGCTTTATGGCAATTGTTTTTGCCGCCGCAATGGGGCCTGGCACAATTTTTTCGGCTCTTTCAATTCTGGTTTATCAAGGTCTGCTGACAATTTCTTCTACATGGCTTGAACCGTTTATAAGTGAAATGATGCTGACCGAAATAAGTGCAGCAGGCGGAGCATTGATTGTAATGATTGGAATAAATCTGCTTCAGCTTAGAACACTGAAAACAGCGAATTATCTTCCGGCAATTATTCTTGCAGCGCTGTTCGTGCCTGTTGTATCATTACTGGGAATATAGTTTTTTTAATGCTTGAAAGCATTTGGAACTTTTAGCACTTGAAAGTGCTGGAACTTTATTTAGGAGGAGACACCATCTCGGAGTTCGAAGCCCGATGGTTTCTCCTCCTAAAACCATCTCTTCCTTGGGCACGACCAAAGGGCGCCACGCCCTTTGGAATCCTGGATTATTCACATTTTTTGAGTTAGTGCTTCGCGAC
>JAKSTS010000112.1 GCA_024402455.1 Treponemataceae bacterium | reverse complement strand
CAGAAAGCTGCTTATTCAAAAATTCCAGAATCTTTGTGTCTGGGAGCTGATCTATTTTTGTATAACCTGTACTTTTGCCGATTGCAATTGCAGAATAAACACGGATACGCTTTTCAATATCAGCAATGAATTCTTGAATTTTTACATTTTCAATGCGTGTTGTATGCGTTACGGCTTCTGTTACAGTAAGCTTATATTCAGTAGGTCTTTCTCTTAAACCTAATAATTTACGAATTGCAACACTAAGTTTGTGCCAGAAACTGTTTTGCTGGCTTTCTAAAGTTGCTTTGTTTTCTTCAAGCTTCTTTTTTATAATTTCAAATTGAGAACTTGTGCTTCCAAGAATGCGTATTGCTGCCATTATGGTTTCATGTGCATTCGGTTCATTTGTAATTCTTTTTTTTGATGTTTGTGCTTTTATTTCAAGCTTTGCTAAAAGCTTTGTTCGCAACGCATCTGCTTTTGGACCAAATTCTTCTTCTGCAAGTTCTGCAACGAGTTCATTATAAAACGGAAGATTTCCCATTGTCTGTGGAAAGAATTTGCGAATCATTCCAATTGCATTTTGAACAGAAGCTCTTGCCTGGTCTTTATCAAATTCTTCCAATTCAAGAATGTTTCTTCTGATTTCTGCTTTATAATATTCGCGTTCAAAATCTGCAATATTTTTCAATATATCATTTATTGCAGTGTGTTCTTTTGAAAGCAGTGAAAGAATGTCGTTGAGCATGCTGACAGACATTGTGTCTTTGCTGGCTTTTACGCTGTTTACAATGTCTATGATAGATTTTGCCGTATGCTTTGTAACATTGTTTGAAAGCCCTGACCACGGAATTGAATTGTTAAAAGCAATGAGTTTTTTTATTACATCTAATTGCAATGATTCTACAGTAAATTTTACATAACTGCAGATAAAATCGAGCATATTGTCATAGTCAGAAAGTCTGGTGCCTACAATATTGGCTCTTTCTGCTTCAATAAATGGACCGTCATCAATAGGTGCAATTGAAAGAATCTTTTTTTCATGCTTGTAAGGGTCATCCTGAATGAAACCTTTGCGAGACAAAATGCTGCTGAAATTGATGAGGTAACCTTTTATGTTACGAAAAGAAGACAGAAGAGCTGGTAATTCTGTTGAATCAAACCATGTAGCTTTTGCGTCTACTGCTTCTATAATCTGTTTGGAGAAGTTATCAGTACTATCCATATTGACATTATCGTAAAAAAAACAAAAAAAGAAAAGTAGTAAACCTTGTTTAAGGCAAAAAAAATGATTTTTAATATGTACAAATTACTAAAAAACTGAATTTTTTCAAAGTTTGCATAGATAATGTGCATAAAAAAACCGCAGCATTTTTAGCTGCGGTTATATATATAATTACTCTCTATTCAAGAACAGAACGGCAAATACGGAAACCTTGATAATTGTATGAATAGAATGGAGCTAAATGACCACGATATGTTACATAGCAATATTTTTGTGCATCAGAATCATAAGCACCGCCGCGAATAATTTTGCGGTCGCCTGTTGCTTCTCCAATAGGATCATCAACTTCACCTTTGTCAACCTTGCCATCTTTCCACCAGTCATTGCACCATTCGCTTACATTGCCGCTCATGTCATACATGCCAAGTACGTTTGGTTCTTTTAAACCTACTTGGTGTGTTACGCCTTTGCTGCTTGGCTGCCAGAATGCAACATCCTGAATTCTTTTTGCTCCAGCGTATTCATATTCCCAGCCGCCTTTTGTGCCGCCACGTGCTGCAAATTCCCATTCTGCTTCTGTTGGCAATCTGAATCCTGGTTTTTTAAGATCAATCTGAACATCTGCACTTCTGATTTGACCGTTTTCTGTTTTAATATTTGATATTGTATAAACGCAATCCTGTTCGTTCATTACAAGGCATGTCAATTGATTACAGAACATAACGGCATCATACCATGAAACGTTTTCAACTGGGCGTTTGTTTTTGTCTTCGCCGTTTGGTGCATCTACTTTAAAATGGCTTGGATTTGTTCCTGTAACAAGCTGATAAAGTTCCTGTGTTACTTCATATTTGCACATTGAATAGCCGTGCAAAGCAACTTCACGACCTTTAATAAAAGCGCCGTCTTTAAAACTTCCTTCAATAACCGCATATTGTCCTGCAGGAATAACTTCAATTTCTGCATCTTCAATCCATGTTACGATGCGGCTTTCAGAAGTATTCTGCATTTTGTACGGACGTTCGCTTTCTTCTTTGTACATCTTTACTTGTGCTGTCAAAGGCAGTACGCAGATGCTGATTACTGCTGCCAGAATTGCTAATTTTTTCATCATCTCACTCCTGTTTCGTGCGAAATAAAATATATGGTTTTCTAACAAATAATTGTTATCAGATTTTAGCCATGTTATAATTTTCGGCACAAATAGTTTTTTTCGGTAATATCATCAATTAATATGTGTTGATAGATTTTACCAGTCTGCTGTTCATTTGCTTCTGTTTGGGGCAGAATGTATTATTGTTTATAAAATAACAATAAATAAAGATATGATTTGATTTATAGTTACGGTATTTAATATTTTCTAATGATATTTTAATGTGTTTGTGTTTAAACTTTCTGAAATTCACAAGATGAGAATATAAGTTCTTCAATTTGCATGTTTGTGTATTTTAAAATAAATTCATTTTCTTTTTGTGTCAGGACATAACCTTTTTTTACGGCTTCTATAAAACAGTCGATGCTTTCTGATAAATATTCATCG
>JAKSTS010000111.1 GCA_024402455.1 Treponemataceae bacterium | reverse complement strand
TCTGCATTTGCAAGCCCTGGTCCGTCATCGCTGAATCTTGAAGCCCACATTGCAGGCCACAGATAGTTGCCTTTCATGCGCAGCAGCAACTCAAAAACATGTTCATACATTTTTGCATTGACGCCGCCAAAATTTTTGTTTGCCCAGTTGCCAAAAGCAGGCCATTCATCGTTTATAAAGAAACCCCGGAATTTTACAGACGGTTCTTTTGAAATAATGTTGTTTTTTTCTGTAATTTCAATTTCTGTTTTGTGTTCCGGCATTACATCTGCCCAGTCAACAAGCGGAGAAACGCCCATAAGTTCTGAAATGTGAAACAAACCATAGATTGTGCCGCGTTTGTCGCTTCCGGCAATAATCAGCATATTTTTTTCTGATGTAAATGAATAAACTTCATTTTTGTTTTTTATTGAATCAAGAAGAATTATGCCGTCTTCAGCAAGTTTATCAAGCACAGGGCTTTTGCCGATTGTGCCAAAAATGATGACGTCGCCTTTAGCTTCTCTTATGTCGTTTATTTTTGCCGGTGCTGTTCCGGTTACACGTTCTATATCAAGACAGACTTTTTCTGCAATTTTTTTTACACCAGAAAATGCTGTGTCTTCCATTAAAATGCTGACATTTGAATTTATTTTCATTTAGAACCTCCGCCAGTCCAACTGGCATACAAGTTAATTTGCCACAATTTCAATTCTTTGTAAACTCTGTAATCTGCACTGTTAATATTATATGTGGTTTATTCTTGTAACAATTGGCTGTTTTTTATGTCAGATAAAACTACTATTGTTTTGTGTTTTTTTTGCGTTAAAATCTAATTTATAAAAGGCTGCAGAGAACAAAACTTTGTAAAAATGCTTCTTCTTTGCATTCTTTTCTGGAGGATTTTTATGGAATGTTTGAATAAACCGAAACAAGATGCCTATGACAGTCTTGGACCGCGCGTTGTAAAAGCACTTGAAGCGCGCCATTTTGAAGGCTGGTATTTTTCGACAGTTGAAGAAGCCAAAGAAAAAGTGCTTGCACTTATTGGAAAAGATAAAAGTGTAGGCTGGGGCGGTTCTTTTACACTGGCACAGACTGGAATTCTTGATGAAATTAAAAAAAGCGGTTGCAAAGTTATTGACCGCGACACAGCAAAAGACAAAGCTGAAAGAAAGCAGATTCAGCGCGAAGCTCTTGCAGCAGATTATTTTATTATGAGTGCAAATGCAATTTCTGAAGACGGCATTATTGTAAACCTTGATGGAAACGGCAACCGTGCTGCGGCAATGGTTTATGGACCAGACAATGTAATTGTTGTTGCCGGAATGAATAAAATCTGCAAAACAGTTGAAGACGCTGTTGCACGCACAAGAAATATTGCAGCACCAATCAATGCACAGCGTTTTGACATTAAAACACCATGCAAAAAAAATGGTTCATGTGAAAACTGCAAAAGCGCAGACTCAATTTGCGCAAGCCTTGTAATTTCAAGATTAAGTTTTCCGGCAGGAAAAATCAAAGTGATTTTGATTGGCAAAGATTTGGGCTTTTAATGAAAATGCTTAAATGCTAAAAAAGCCTGAATTTGTGTAAAAAACGTTTCGCCGAGTATTTAAAATCAAGGTGTTCCATTTAATGCAGAAGCCTTTCGGCGAAACTCCCTATTTTGTTTGAAAAAATTATAACTTAAGATATAATTAATCATGATGTATCTTGAATTAAAAAAGAAGCATCGTGATTGCAATTTTTAACCTTAGATTAAAATTGCTGCAAATTATTTTCGGAGGATTTCTAAAAAATGAAAATTAAACCAGTATTCAGCCATGCATTTGAAAAATACGGAAAAGTGCTTAAAGGTTATGATGTAACAGCATTGCTTGATAAACTTGAAGCTTCTACAAAAAAGCCTGAAGGCGTAATCTATGAACCAAGTGATTCTGCACTTGAAGCAATTTCTGCACAGGAATTTTCTACAAATGCTTATGGCGGTATGCCAGTTCAGATTGGATACTGCAATGGTCATAACACAAAACTTAACTGTCTTGAATATCACCGTGGCTCAGAATTGAACATTCCAGCAAACGACATTGTTCTTTTGCTGGCACCTCTTCAGGCTGTAAAAAACGGCAAACTTGATACAAATCTTGTTGAAGCATTTTATGTTCCAAAAGGAACAGTTGTTCAGGTTTATGAAACAACATTGCATTATGCACCATGCAACTCTGTAAGAGACGGCAAAGTTTCTGATGAAGGTTTCCGTGTAATTATTGTTCTTCCCAAAGACACAAACACAGAAAAACCAGCAATCAAAGAAATTGACTTTGAAGACAAGCTGCTTTGGGCACGCAATAAGTGGCTTATTGCTCATCCAGATTCAAGCGAAGCAAAACAGGGTGCTTTTGTGGGCTTAATCGGCAAAAACATCGACCTTGCAAGATAAGCTTTGGTTTAACCAAATAAAATCAATTTGAAAAAAGCTGCAAAAGTTTAAAAAATTTTTGCAGCTTTTTTTTTGCGGCATACTGATAAAAAACCGCTCTTTATTGCAAAATATCATTTATGTTCTTGAAGAATAAAAAAGTTGACTTTGTAGATGCTGAACTAAAGTAAGCATGATAATTCTTTTTGTGCAGTTTATTTCGTAATCGGAAATTAAAAGTTTTTAGTGAAGTGCTTGCTCAACTTATGTAAGAGGTGTGCAGGGCTTTTTTTTGAAACGATAAAAACGGCTTGTTTAATAAAAATGAAAAATAAAGCAAAAAAAGGCTTCCGAAAAATCGGAAGCCTTTCATCATTCAGTAAAAACTAATTAGCAGTTTTCAGAGAAATATTTGATTGTTCTTACCATCTGTGATGTGTAAGAGTTTTCGTTGTCGTACCAAG
>JAKSTS010000110.1 GCA_024402455.1 Treponemataceae bacterium | reverse complement strand
AAATTAAGCTTAAGGAACTTGAAATTGAACTTGAAAAAGCTAAACGCTGGGATGGCCGTCAGGTTCCAGAATATGTGCCTTTGACAGCTGCAGGCGGCATTGTTGATTTGCCTTCTGCAAAAAATTAATTAAACTTGCACAAACAGCATAAATAATCTTAGAAAGGTTGCCTTATTCAGTGTTTTTTCACTTGTAAGGCAACCTTTTTTTTACAGTCCCCTGCAGTCACAGTACATGTAATCTAAGCTGAAGATAAATCTTAAATGTGGACATGGAATTTCAACAGGTTTTACGGTTGCAATTACTGTGTTGTCTTTTTCTTCATAAGAAACAGTTTGTACAAGAGTTTCGGCCTGCAGAATTTCGAAAATGACAGCCTGTTTATTATAGCCGCTGCAGAGCATTAAAACTGCAATATGGTCATAGTAATTTTCTGAGCAGATTTTTGAAAGAATTGAAATAAACCGTGTCCTTGATTTGGTTGAATAATGCTTTTTTCCTATGGCATCATAAATGTTTATGGTGTTGTCAAAGTCGACAAAAACAGATAATTCTTCTGAGCATTTAAGTTTTAAATTGCCTGATTCATAAAAGGTATAAGAATCATTTGGCAGCCATGTTGTTTTTACAGAACTTGAAGAAATAATAAAGAAGCTGAAAATAAAAATTGATATAGTGATTAAAAAAATAACACACACATGTTTCATCATGAGTGAAATTATAAAAAAAGAATATGGCAGAATTATGGCAATTTTATTTTTTTTATAAAAAATAAAGGCATCTTTAAAATGTTTTAAAGACGCCTTCAGCAAACAGTGCACATGCATTAAATTCGCATGACTAAGCACCTGTGGCAGAAAAATCAGCCTAAAACTTTCTTTACAATTGCAGAAAGCTTTTCCGTTGTAAATGGCTTTACAATCCAGCCTGTAGCACCGGCTGCTTTGCCTTCCTGCATTTTGTCTTCCTGGCTTTCTGTTGTTAATGCAATGATTGGAACAAATTTGTATTCTGCTTTTTCACGCAATGCTTTAATCAATTCAATTCCATTCATGTTCGGCATGTTTATATCTGTAATAACCAGATTGCATTGAGCGCCTTCTGATTTTTTAAGGCCATCTAATCCGTCTTCTGCTTCAATTACTTCATAGCCTTCTTCTGCCAGAACAAATGAGATACTCTTACGGATTGAAACAGAGTCATCTACAATCAAAATTTTTTTAGCCATCTTTTCCTCCTTAGCTTGTCTTTCTTCAGATGAACTTTTGCAGAAAACATATGGAAGTCTTTAAGTTTTTTCAAAAATGTCCATATTTCTTGCAAAATTTCATTACTGAAAATGGCAAAAACCCATTATCCCTAGATGCAACATCAGATAACTTTTATATATTATAACACACTAATGGCAATGTCGCAGTACTTCTTCTGCAATTTTTTCAAGACTTACGATTGCGTCTGCTGCATTTAGCTTAATTGCTTCTGCAGGCATGCCAAAAACTACACAAGATTTTTCGTCCTGTGCAATTGTATAAGAGCCCATCTGGTGCATTTCTTCCATGCCTTTTGCACCGTCATCTCCCATGCCTGTCATAATTACACCGACGGCATTTTTTCCTGCATAGCGCGAAGCTGACCTGAAAAGCACGTCTACAGACGGTCTGTGCCTTGAAACAAGCGGTCCGTCCCTTACTTCAACATAATATCTTGAACCGCTCCGTTTTAAAAGCGTGTGTTTGTTTCCCGGTGCAATAAGTACCTGTCCGCGGACTACAGAATCGTTGTCTTCTGCTTCTTTTACGTGAACTTTGCAAAGTGTATCAAGACGTTCTGCAAATGAACGTGTAAAATTTTCAGGCATATGCTGAACGATTACCATGCCAGGTGCATCAATCGGAAGCATTTCAAGAAAGACCCTTAAAGCTTCTGTTCCGCCCGTACTGGCACCGATAACAACGATTTTTTCTGTTGTATCAATGATAAGCTGCGAAGGATTCGCTTTTTCCATTATTACGTCAGCACTAAGCTTGGGAGCCACTTCTGTTGGTCTGTAAGGCACGCTGCCTGATTGAGTAAAACGGTGAAGTTTGCTTTTTGCCATGTAAGCGCCTTTAATTGCATCGCAGATGCGGATGCTCGATTCTTCAAGGAAACGTTTGGTGCCCATTTTTGGCTTTTGAATTATTTCAATGGCACCATACTGCATTGCATTTATGGCGTTGTTTGAACCTTCTTCAATCATGCTTGAACAGATTACAACAGGAATCGGTTTTTCTGACATAAGCTGGCGCAGAAATGTAATTCCATCCATTCTTGGCATTTCAATATCAAGAATAATTACATCAGGCTCAAGTGTTTCAAGTTTTTTCTGTGCAATAATAGGGTCGCTTGCTGTGGCAATAACTTCAAAGTCTTTTTCTTTTGAAAGAATTGATGTTAATGTTTCGCGGACAACCGCTGAATCATCTATAATCATTACTTTAATCATATGCTTTTATTTAACCTTCTTATAAACTGTAGGAACGCATGTTTTCAGTGGCAAATTCATTGAAAAAATAGTTTCTGAATGCCCAAGGAAAAGATAGCCGTTCGGATGCAGATATTTCATAAACTTTTTAATTACTTTTTCCTGTGTTTCTTTGTCAAAATAAATAAGCACGTTCCTGCAGAAAATAATGTCATAAATTTCCGGCATGCAGAAATCATTATCCATAAAGTTTAATCTTTTAAAAGAAACATGTCTGCGTAATTCAGGTTTTATGCGTGCAAGGCTTTTCTCGCCGTTCTTATATTTCAGAAAATATGACTTTTTTATATTATCTGGCAGTTCATTGACAATATCAAGTTTATAGACAGCATTATATGCTTTAT
>JAKSTS010000011.1 GCA_024402455.1 Treponemataceae bacterium | reverse complement strand
TTCATTACACGGGCAACAACATCATCAATGAGCGTATAAAAATATGTCAAGCCGGAAGCTTCAAAATCTTTTTTGAATTCAGCATCAAATATTTTCTGAAAAATTTCCTTGAAGCGACCGTCGTAAGTTTTGCTGATTGTATCTTTTGTTGCAAACCAGACATCAACTTTTTCATCAAGTGCATATCTGAAACAGCATCGTGCAAAACTTTCTATAGATTTGTCTAAGTTGTGAATTCCCTGAATGATTCCGGGACCTTTCATCTGCATGATTGTTTTGCGTGTTTCTTTGCCGTTTGCGTCTGTAAAAACAAGTTCAGCTTTTCCAGGTCCATCAACATACATTTCGCAGTTTTTATAAACATCGCCGTATGCGTGGCGTCCCATAATAAAAGGCTTTTTCCAGCTTTTTACAGCAGGCTTTACGTTTTTTACGATGATTGGCTTTCTGAAAACTGTGCCGTCAAGTTCTGCACGGATAATGCCGTTTGGACTTGGTGTAAGCTGTTTGAGCTTATATTCTTCCATGCGGGCTGCATTTGATGTAATTGTGGCGCATTTTACACCGACGCCAAATTTTTTAATTGCTGCAGCTGCTTCGTATGTAATTTTATCATCTGAATCATCACGTGCTTTTAGACCAAGATCATAATATTCTGTTTTTAAATCGATAAAAGGTTCCAAAAGTTTTTCTTTGATTACAGCCCACAATACGCGGGTCATTTCGTCACCGTCGAGTTCAACAATCGGTGTTTTCATCTGAATTTTAGACATTTCTACCTCGCAAGAACGCATAAGTAAAACACTGAAAATAAAAATTTTCAGTGCCTTCTATAATAAAAGAAGATAACACAAAATTGAGTGCATTTTCAACAATGAAGGCAAAAAGAAAACATAAAAATCAGTTTTTCCTGTGCGGCAGTGCGTGTCTTGACTTTGGTGGGATATTAATGTTATTTTCTATAGACTAGTTTAAATTTAAAAGGATGGAAATTTATGCCGTTGTTGTCAGTGTTGCAGACAGCCCCAGCTCAAGGTGGAGCTGCTACTTTATTTTCTCTGCTTCCAATTGTTTTAGTTTTTATCATTATGTATTTTCTTATTCTTCGTCCGCAGAATAAGAAACAGAAAGAAACAGAAAAAATGATTGCAGCTCTTAAAAAGGGTGATAAAGTTATAACAATCGGTGGAATTCATGGCGTTGTATCTTCAACAAAAGAAAAAACCATTATTGTAAAAGTTGATGATAATACAAAAATTGAATTCACACGTTCTGCTATTGCTTCTGTTATTGTTGATGAAAAAGCAAAAGACAAAGCTGAAAAAATTACAAAAGCAGAAAAAGAAGAATCAGATTCTTCAGACAAAGAATAAATGCGTTTTTGAACGTGTTTAATGTTCATGTAGACTGTCTTCAAATGCATTGCTGTTTTTGAAGATTATTGGAAAAGCTTTGCTTTTCTGTGAGTTTTAAAAGTCTTTTAAATAAAAACTCGCACATAAATAATTTAAGGCAAACTTTTAAAGATTAGTTTTTAGAAGTCCTTATATAAGTTTTGGAGAAAAAAGAGTATGAGCAAACGTAACCGTTTTTTCATTATTCTTGTGGTCCTTGTTATTTGTTTTGCCTTCCTTTGGCCGTCAATTGCGTGGTATTTCCTTACCCCAAAAGATGCTCAGACTTTGGCACTAGGTTCACTTGAAAAAATCAAAGATTATTCGCGCATCATGGCTACACAGGATGTTGCAACTTTGTCTGCTGCAGCCCGCACAAACAGTGCAGCTGAGCTTCCTGAGTCATTCAGCTACTTGAAAGCTGAAGCTAAGAAGAATTGCAAGCTTTATAACAAGCCTGCTCCAGAAGTTTGGACTTATGGCAGTGTTTTAGGTTCTTTCACTTCACAGGATGAATTGTCTTCTGTAATTGAAAAGAAATATCGTGATGAAGTTTTGAAAAACAAAAACCGTTATTCACGTTCTGTAAAACTTGGTCTTGACTTGTCTGGCGGTATGAGCGTTATCGTAAAAGCTGATCTTGAATCTGTTGTTGCTTCACAGAAAGAGCTTGGACTTGATAATGAGCAGACTGTAAAAGAAGATGCAATGGCTCAGGCTATTGATACTTTGAAAGGTCGCATCGACCGTTTCGGTTTGACAGAGCCTGTTATCAGAAAACAGGGCGAAGACCGTATTTATATTGAAGTTCCTGGTGCTGCAGATGCAGAAAGCATCAACTCAATCATCATGGGTAAAGGTATTTTGAACTTCCGTTATGTTGATACAGAAGCAACAAACGCTTTTATGGCTTTTTATACAGCAAATCCTGGCCGTGTATTTGATGCAAACGGCAACCTTCTTGATCCGTCTTTAGTTCCAGAAGGAAAAGAAGTAATTGGAAATTATACAAAAGACTCTTATGGTCTTGATGAACGCATCGGTTATATTGTTGTTGAAAAAGAACCTGTTCTTGATGGCAAATATATCAAATCAGCTGACATCAGCAGCGACCGTGTAGGAAAACCACAGGTTTGCTTTACACTTGATTCTGAAGGTGCTGCAATTTTTGGTGCTTTTACAGCTGCACATGTTAACGAAAGCATGGCAATTGTTTCAGATAACAAAATTAAATCTTGCGCAGTTATCAATGAACCGATTCCAAATGGTCAGGTTGCAATCAGCGGCTTTGGCTACGAAGAAGCACAGAACTTGAAAAAAGTTCTTCAGACAGCATGGCTTTCTGTTCCACTTGAAATTGAAAGCCAGCAGGTTATTGGTGCAGGTCTTGGCGATGCTGCAATTCAGCAGGGTAAAAAAGCTCTTATTATTGGTCTTGTAGCTGTTCTTGTGTTCATGATTATCTGGTATCTTGGTGCCGGAATTAATGCTGTTGTTGCACAGATTTTGAACCTGTTCATTATGTTCTCTGTTCTGTCTGCATTAGGTTTGACACTTACATTGTCAAGCATTGCCGGTATGGTTTTGACAATCGGTATGGCAGTTGATGCTAACGTTATTATTTTTGAACGCATTAAAGAAGAACGTGCTCTTGGAAAGAGCCGTGCAGCATCAATTGCTGCTGGTTTTGACCATGCACTTTGGGCAATTTTGGACTCTAACATCACAACATTGATTGCTGCTTTGTTCCTTTCTCAGTTGGGAACCGGCACAATTCAAGGTTTTGCTGTCAGCTTGGCAATCGGTGTTTGTTCATCTGTATTTACAGCACTGGTTGTTTCTCATCTTATGTTTGACTTCAATACTGATGTTATGCATAAAGAGAAGATTAGTATTGGCTGGAGAGTAAAATAATGAAAAAGATTATTCATTTTAGTAAAGCATACATTCCTTGTGCAATTTTAAGTGTTGTTATTATTGCTCTTGGTATTGTTTCAGTATTTACTCGCGGAATCAATTTTGGCATTGATTTCAAACCTGGTTTGATTCAGGAAGTTCGCATTGTTCCACCTGTTATAAGCATGACTTATGAAGGTGCTGCAAATGTCAGTGTAGAAACATCAACATCAGGTGTAACATTTGTTATTACTGGTACTGCTGTAGAAAACGACACAATCAATTTTTATTATGGTCAGTATCCAACTGTTGAGCAGATGGTTGCTGCAATTAATACAATTGACGGTGTAACTGCAAAAGCTTTGGTTGCAGGTTCAGAATCTGCTATCGGCATGTTTACAAACTCAGAAGTTTCTTCTGTGCTTTCAAAAACTGCATTCAGTTTGTTTAGAGCTGCGGAAAACGAAATTGCAAATGTTGATCAGGTTCGTGATGCATTGTCTGGCTTGAGTGACATTTCTGTAAAAGTTTCTGGTACAGGTTCAGATGTTTCTTTCCAGATTCGTGCCGGTGATGACGGTACAGATAAAGAAATCCGAAACCTTCGCAAAACACAGATTTATAAAGCATTGTCTGACAAATTCGGCAGCGAAAACATTGCTGTTATTAAGACAGACTTTATCGGTTCAACCTTTTCAAAAGGTTTGGTCAGCGGTTCTATTATTCTTGTTGCTTTGACACTTGCTTTGATTTGTTTATATGCTGCAATTCGATTCAAGTGGGACCTTGCAATTGCTGCTGTTCTTGCAATTATTCACGATGCTTTGATTATGGTTTCATTTGTTACTTTTACACAGATGGAATTCTCTTCAATTACAATTGCAGCAATTTTGACAATCATCGGTTATTCAATCAACGATACAGTTGTTGTTCTTGACCGCATCCGCGAAAACATTAAGATTTGCGGTTTGAAATCATTCAAAGAAATCTGGGATCTTTCTCAGTCTGAAATGCTTTCTCGTACAATTATTACAACTGTAACAACATTGCTTGCCGTTGTTTCACTTTATGTATTTACAACTGGTTCAATGAAAGACTTTGCTCTTTTGCTGTTCATCGGTATGATTTCCGGCGTTTATTCAACAATTTATATTGCTGGTGCTTTCTCAAGCCTTACACGCCGCAATCGGAACCCATCTGATGAAATTAAACAGACTGTTTAATCCAGTTTGAAACTTTGAAAAGCCCGGAAGACTGTTCTTTCGGGCTTTTTTTTGCTATTCTTAAAAACATGAATATTGAAAGAGCTGAAATTTTGGGTTACTGCATGGGGGTTCGTCGGGCTGTTGAAACAGCGGAACTTGCATGCAGAGAAAACCCTGACAAACATATTTTTACATTAGGACCATTAATTCATAATAATTCTGCACTTGAAACTTTAGAAAAACAGGGCATTCATATTTTAAAAGAAGATGCAAGTGATTTAAATTGCAAAGAGCAGAATAATGTGGTCATTGTTCGTGCCCATGGTGTGCCGCCTTTTGTAATTGAAAATCTAAAAGGCAATGGTGTTGATGTTATTGATGCAACCTGTCCGCGTGTGCTTTCAAGCCAGAAACGGGCAGCAGATTATGCCAGACGAGGTTATACCGTTTTTCTTGCAGGAGATAAAAATCATGGCGAAGTTGTCGGCATAAGCGGTCATGCACGTTCAAATGGTGCTGAATGCATTGTAATTGAACATAAAGAAGATGCAGAAGCTGTAGCAGTTGTGCCCGAAAAATCTGTGCTTTTAAGTCAGACAACAATCTCAAGAAATGAATATGACGCAATTGCGGCTGCATTAAAACAAAAAAATCAAAATCTTGTAGTGTTGAATACAATATGTCCTGCAACAGACGAAAGACAGAATGCGCTTGTTGAACTGTGCAAAAATGTTGATGGTGTTCTTGTAATCGGCGGAAAGCATTCTGCAAACACAAAGCGTCTTCTGCGGACTGCTTTGGAATTGTGCCGACATGCAGCATTAATTGAAACAGCTGACGAAATTCCAGAAGAGTTTTACAGGTTGAAAAATGTAGGTTTAACGGCTGGTGCTTCGACGCCAGATTTTGTAATTGAATCTGTTGAAGCAAAACTGATTGAGCATGAAATAGTATAAAAATTGAACATAAGATTTGCTGAAACTTCTGTAAGAGTAAAAACTTTGTATTGTACCTTGCCGATGTTGTTAAAAATCAGTAAAATGTAAAAATCATAAAAAAGCTGTCTGGTGCGTTTATAAGCCGTACAGCATTTGTTAAAGAGGACGTAAATGAAAGGAATTGAACTCGAAATAGCATACGACCCAAAATCTTTTGAGGACCGTATCTACAACGAATGGGAAAGTAAAGGTTATTTTAAACCTGCAAGTGATGAAAAATCACCGGTACACTGCCAGTGTGCAGACTGCAACAAAAAAACTAATACCTATTCTGTCGTCATTCCTCCTCCAAACGTCACTGGTGTTCTTCACATGGGACACGGCTTAAACAACACACTTCAGGACATTGTAGTTCGCTACCACCGCATGAAAGGTGACAATACTCTCTGGGTTACTGGTACAGACCATGCCGGCATTGCAACACAGAATGTTGTTGAACGCCAGCTCAAAAAAGAAGGCAAAACCCGTTATGACCTTGGCCGCGAAAAATTAGTTGAGCGTACATGGGACGTAACTCACGAGCATCATGATATTAGACTGGGAACGCGAGCGTTTTACTTATGACGAAGGACTTTCTAAAGCTGTTCGCGATGTGTTTGTTACACTTTATGAACGCGGACTTATGTATAAAGGTCAACGTCTTGTAAACTGGTGTCCGCGCTGCGGCACTGCTCTTGCAGATGACGAAGTTGACCATGAAGATACAAAAGGCGCAATGTATCACATTTATTATGAATATGCTGACGGAAGCGGCAGAATTGAAGTTGCTACAACACGTCCAGAAACATTCTTTGGTGATACAGCAGTTGCAGTAAACCCGACTGATGAACGATATACAAAGCTTGTTGGAAAAATGCTCAAGCTTCCTCTTACAGGAAAAGAGATTCCAATTATTGCAGATGATTATGTAGATAAAGAATTTGGTACAGGTATGGTAAAAATTACACCAGCCCATGACCCTAACGACTGGGAAGTAGGAAAACGCCATAATCTTGAAGTAATCAATCTGCTTACTCCAGACGGACGCATGAATGAAAATGTTCCGGAAAAGTATCGCGGCTTAAAACCGGAAGAAGCACGCAAACTTGTTATTGAAGATTTGACAGAAGCAGGGCTTTTCAAAGAAGAAGAGCCTATGGTTCACTCTGTTGGAAAATGCTACCGCTGTAAAACTGTTGTAGAACCATATTTAAGTGACCAGTGGTTTGTAAAAATGAAGCCGATGGCAGACAAAGCTTTGGCTGCATGGAAAAATGGTGAAATTAAGTTCTTCCCGCAGAAATGGGAAAATACATATGAACAGTGGCTTGTAAATATTCGTGACTGGTGTGTAAGCCGTCAGATTTGGTGGGGACACAGAATTCCTGCATGGTATTGTGAATGTGGCGAAATGATTGTAAGCCGCGAAGACCCAGCCTGTTGTCCAAAATGCGGTTCTAAAAACCTCAAGCAGGATGAAGATGTTTTGGATACATGGTTCTCATCTTGGCTGTGGCCTTTCAGTACACTCGGCTGGCCGCAAAAGACAGAAGACCTTGAAAAATTCTATCCGACAACAGCTCTTGTAACTGCTTACGATATTATCTTTTTCTGGGTTGCCCGCATGATTATGGCAGGTCTTGAATTTACAGGCAAGGCACCGTTCCATGACATTTACATTCATGGTCTTGTTCGCGATAAGCAGGGACGCAAGATGTCAAAATCTCTTGGAAACGGTATGGATCCACTTGAGATTATAGACATGTACGGTGCCGATGCTCTTAAATTTACGCTTGGATTTATGTGTGCACAAGGTCAGGATGTTCTTATTGATAAAGATTCATTCAAGCTTGGTTCACGTTTCTGTAATAAAGTATGGAACGCAAGCCGCTATATTCTTGGAAACCTTGAAGGACGCGAGCTTATTGCGATTGACGAAAGTGCAGATGCAGACAAAGGCGCAAAGAACGGCTTGACAGAACTTGACCGCTGGATTTATTCGCGTCTTAATGATGCAGTTGCAAATATTCGTTCTGCATTTGAAAGTTACCGCTATAACGACGGTGCACAGACACTTTATGAATTTTTCTGGAATGATTTCTGTGACTGGTACGTTGAAGCTACAAAGCTTTCGTTCAGACATGGTGATGAAGACGAAAAGAATCGAGCAGTTTCTGTTTTGATGAATGTTCTTGAAGAAAGCCTCCGTCTGCTTCATCCATATCTGCCGTTTGTTACAGAAGAGATTTACAGATTCCTTCCACGCGAAATACTTGCAGAAAACCGCAAGAAATTTGCAACAGGCGACGCCAAAGAAAAAGCCGGATATTGCGGCATGCTTATAAATGCACCATATCCAGAAGTTCTTAAAGAAAGAACGTTTGAAAGTGCTGCAACCCGTTTTGCATCTTTGCAGGAACTTGTACGACAGGTTCGTGCTCTGCGTGCAGAATGTGGCATCTCTCCTGATGTAAAACTTCATGCAGCAATTCAGATTGTGCCAGGCAGTGCAGCTGAAGTTTTCAAAGAAAAAGTTGAACTCATCTGTCTTCTTGCTGGTCTTTCAAAGATTGATTTTGTTGCAGAAAAACCGGCTGCTTCAATTGGAACAGTTGGAAACGGTTTCGAAGCATTCATTATTGTTGGCGAAAACATTGACTTAGCACAGCTTAAAGCTCGTTTTACAAAAGAAATTACAACAGAATCGGCATTCGTGCAGAAAGTTGAAGCAAAGCTTAAAGGCAAATTTGTTGACCATGCACCGGCAGATGTTGTTGCAGCAGAAAGAGAAAAGCTTGCTAATACAAAGCGACGCATTGAAAAATTGACTTCTTATTTGCAGAGTTTATAATATGGAAATGAACACCGAGGCAATGCTTGCCTTAAAAGGCATTAATCTTGCGCCGTACATGCAGCTTTCTACGGCGCTAATCGGCAAGTCGCGTCATGCTGGTGGCAATATGTTCCGTCATCAGCTCGATACGATGTCTATCTTGATTGATTATGGCTATATCGACAGCGTTTTGCTTAAAGCTTCGGTGATTCATGATGTTATCGAGGATATTCCTGGTTTTGATCATGATTTGATTTTGCAGATTGAGCCAGAAGCACAGGATGTCTATAATCTGGTTCTTGAAGTTACAAAAAAAGAAGGACAGCTGAAAAGCGACTATCTTAAAGGCGTTATGCGGAACGGCAGCAGAAAGGCAAAAATCTTAAAAACTGCTGACCGAATCAGCAATATGATAAGTCTTGGCTTTGTTACAAGTCCTGAATTTATCGAGCGCTATTGTGACGAAACAGAATTTTATATCTTCCCGATTGCCCTTGAATCTAATTATGACATGTATCAGGAATTGATTCAGCTTGTAATGACAAGGCGCCGCTATCTTGAAGATTCAGGTTATCTTGATAAAAAACAATGCTAATTGAACGCCACACCAAAAACGGTGTGGCGATTTTGTTTACTTGAATTAAGTAAGAATAATTTTCAAATCTTGTGCGCAAAATCAATATGGAGTAAGTAAATGGAAATAGATTTTGTAACTTGCCCAAAATGTAAATGCAAGAACTGGGTTGATATTCCAAATACAGAAGACAAAAGTAAATATAAATTCAGATGTGCCCGCTGCAGTTATACGATAACTCTTGGCAGCTGCGGCAAATGTAAGACAGAAAAAGCCTGGATTCAGACACAGGGAATCGATGAAAAAGGCGGGCACAGACCTGTTTACCGTTATCAATGCCGTCACTGTGGCCGCGTTGTCGGCATTATGATAGACTGAAATAAACTGGTTGAAATATTCCTTATATGGCGAGTAGTATATGAAGAAATATGTTTTTTCTGTCCTCATAACATTATTTGCTGCTTTCACGCTTATGGCGTGCCGTTCTCATAATTCCGGAAAAATAGACTTTTTCTGTGATATTGAGCTGGGAACATTATCTTCTGAACTTGTGTCTCAGCTGGAACAGGCGGGATGTGAGGTTTTTGATCACATTGAAGACGGGTACATTTCTGTAATAGAAAAATCATACGGCTTGAACTGGATGGTCGATTTCTATTTTGAAGATGATGTCCTTGATGAAATCAGCATGGGTGTTGTCTGCAAGGACATGAGGAACAGGGCTGAAGGTAATGTCACCAAAATTGACCAGATTATCAGGGAACTGGGGAAACAGGGAAAAATCAAGCTTCTTTATGGCGATGCTGATGTAGTTTACGAAAGCGAAGATGCATGGGGGCTGGAAACACGCGTCCATACATACAGTACTCCGGATAAGTTGATAACGGTGTCCCGGACACTTCAGAACGGACAGGTCTGGGTCCTTATTTCAGACGGTAATGACCGTTGGGTGAATAATATATAAAATTTGCATCAAAACCAAAAAGCACCGGACTATGAACGTTATCTTGAAGCTTACTGGACTAAAAAACTGTATTATTTTGTCTGCCACACTTTGGATAGTTTCAGTATTGAAGGAAAAGATAAAAATGACTGTGATAAGCAGGATTTATATGTAGCTTTGATTCCGCCAGATTTTAATGGCGAACAAAAATATGCAAATATTTACACAACAGATGCAGAAAAATTCTGGTCTGAATATTAAACTTATGCTTAAAGAGTAGGGAAGTGAAAAATGAAGAAAATATTTTATTCTGTTTTATGTTTGTTTATCAGCTTTTACGCATTTGCTTTTTCTTTCGATGAGAAATTTCCTGCTGATAAGAAAACAGAAACAATCGTGCAGTTCATGCTAAAAGAATGTCCTCTGGATAATGGAAGTTTTGACATTAATAAAAACTGCTGGAATAATTTCACTTATTTTTTTGAAAATAACAAAGAAGATTGGGTTATTCCGTTTTGTAAAGCATTTAATGAAGCTGAATTAAAAGATTATCGTTATTCTTTTGGTTATGCCGACTGGAAAAATCCAATTTCGCTTGCAATTCAGCAAAACAATTTTGATTTGGCAAAAGAAATAATTTCAGTTTCGCCTGAATTAATAAACAGACGCGATACAGGCGGTCAGTTTTCTGGTGCAGAACCAGTTCGTTATGCTGTTCAGACTGATAATATTGAACTGGTTCAGCTGATGCTTAAAAATATTCCTGATATTAATAAAGTTGTCTGTGCTACAGATAAAGAAGAATGGGAACTGTGTTATGGAAAAAGCAATATATTAACTTATGCAAAATCAGATGATATGAAAAATTTGCTTATAAATGCGGGCTGTAAAACATATATTCCTTTTGACGGCAGTATGAAAGAAAGCCATGTAATTGATAATAATGTGAATATTCGTGATGTTCCGAATTTAACAGGAAGGAAAATAGATAAATTGAATTTTGGCACAGAAATAATTGTTCTAGGTCATGACTGCTATTCATATTGTATTGATGGTTACAGCGGACATTGGATTTATATTCAGTATGGTGATAATAAAAAAGGATATATCTGGCAAAAATATATAGATAATCATGTAAAATAATTGGTTAGCATGAAAAGTCCAGATTTTTTGTAGAAAAAATATGGCAGAATTTGAACATGATAATCTGCAGTTTTAGCTTATGTTTATCTGCTTGTGCATGTTGAGGCTGCTCTGTATAAGCAAACAGGCACCTTGTACAAAAGTCATGAATAAAATCAAATTCATGGTTTTAAATGCCGAAACCCTCAGCTTGGGGAATGATAAGCTTGTTAAAATCGATGGTTATACCTCCAATAAATTTGTGATATATTTAAGAAAATGTGGTAATATAATCATTACAATGGCAAAAGGTATAGGTCTGTATTTGGTTCTTTTTATAAATACATTGTAGAGAAAAAATGAAAAAATTTGTTTATTATGTTTTACAGCTTTTTATAGATATTTTATTTGCCTTATTAATTTTGGCAGTACTTTTTGTAATTATTTTTAGTTCATTGTTTACCATAATTGATATTATAGCAAATAGTGATATAACAGAACCATTAAGTCCATATATAAAATATCTTTGGATTTTATATCTTTTATTTAGTAATACATTTTTTATTTCGATTGGATGCTTAGTATTACGTTTAAGATATAAAGGAAATAAAATCCTTATATTTATTTCAAATCTGTTTTTGATTTTGTATTGGTTAGGTGCATATAAACAAATTAGTGTTTTGCAAATTTTAGGAGTAATAGATTTTATTGGCTTTTTCATTCCCAAAATTAATAACAGACTTATTAATTATCTTTTTAAAATTGCTTTAATAAAAAAGGATGAAAAATTCGAAACCATCGAAGATATGAAAGAATAAAGAAAACTGTTTGCTGCTGGCTTTTTGTCGTATGCCGTTCGCCAATCCAGTGTATATGATTGACTATTCGCTGGCGCGAATAGCTTTGAGATTTGTTTTTCGCAAATTCGTCAGTTTTTGCGAAGCAAAATCTCGCCGCTATCAGCTGCACTGATATCCTTTCGTCAAATCAAACCAAAGTATGAGAACCAGTTAATGCGAAAACCCAAATGCTTTTCAAGCATTAAAAACATCTTTTTCATATATCCAATCTCTACATTTTCTATAAAACTACAAACAGATGTGTTTTGTTATTAATAAGCACATTTTTGCCAGCTAAAAAAATGGTTAGAAATTTTATTATAAAATTTACTATTTTTTCGGAACTTTTAGTTTTGACCCCAAAATCGTTTGACAACGATTTTTCTTGAACTATAATTAAAAACATAAAAGCAAGATCCTTTGCGGATGCAAATATTGGAGGAAAAATGAAAAAAATTACTAGTATCTTACTGGCAGCAGTAATGATTTGTGGTCTTTTCTTTACTTCATGTTCTAAAAAAGATGCAGGAAAGAAAACAGTTGGTGTAGCAATGCCTACACAGTCATCAGAAAGATGGATTAATGATGGTGCTAACATCAAAAAGCAGCTTGAAGCTAAAGGCTATGCTGTTGAATTGCAGTATGCAGAAGATGATGTTCAGCTTCAGGTTTCTCAGCTTGAAAACCTGATTGCTAAAGGTGTTGACTGTCTTGTTGTTGCAGCTATCGACTCAACAGCTTTGGTAAATGTTCTCGCTTCAGCAAAACAGAGTGGCATTCCAGTTATTGCTTATGACCGCTTGTTGATGGATACAGACGCTGTTTCTTATTACGCAACATTTGATAACAAAGGTGTTGGAACAGTAATTGCAAAAGATATCGAAGCAAAAAAGAATCTTAAAACAGCTGCTGCAGAAGGCAGATCTTATACAATCGAATTCTTCATGGGTTCACCAGATGATAATAACGCATTGTTCCTTTACAACGGCGTAATGGAAGTTCTCAAGCCATATTTGGATAGTGGTGTATTAAGATGCAAGACAGGCCGTACATCATTCGAAAAAACTTGTATTCTCCGCTGGTCACAGGAAACAGCTCAGCAGTGGTGTGAAAACTATCTTGCAGGTTTCTATGCTGATGAAAAACTCGACATTGCATGTTCTGCATTTGATGGTTTTGCATATGGAATTAAAGCTGCATGTGAAGGTGCTGGCTACAAAGTTGGTGTAGACTGGCCATTGATTACAGGTCAGGATGCTGAACTTATGGCAACAAAAAACATTATTGCCGGTTCTCAGACTTCTTCAATCTATAAAGATACACGTCTTTTGGCTTCAAAATGTGTAACAATGGTTGAAGCAGTTCTTAAAGGAACACAGCCAGAAATCAATGATACAACTCAGTACAACAACGGAAAGAAGGTTGTTCCTTCATACCTCTGTACACCAGTTGCAGTTGATCAGTCAAACTATAAGTCTGTCATTATTGATGGGGGATATTATACACCGGAACAGTTAGGTCTTTAATCTGCTGTTTAGTTTGTTGAAAGTGCATTTCTTAAAACTGCAATTTTAAGAAATGCACATAAGCAGTGATTGTTCAGATTTATGCAATCACTGCTTTTTTTGTAAAAATATAAAAGGGGAAATTAAAATATGTCTGATGATGTAATTTTAAGAATGAAAAACATCACGAAAGAATTTCCTGGCGTAAGGGCATTGGATAATGTAAATCTTGTTGTTAACAGAGGCGAGATTCATGCTCTTGTTGGCGAAAATGGTGCCGGAAAATCAACGTTGATGAACCTTCTTTCCGGTATTTATCCTTATGGAACATATTCCGGGGAAATTATTTATAACGGCGAAGAATGTAAATTTCATAATAATAAAGTAAGTGAAGAAAAAGGCATTGTTATTATACATCAGGAACTTGCTTTAAGCCCTTATCTTTCTGTTGCTGAAAATATTTTTATGGGAAATGAACAGAAGATATGCAAAGGCGTAATTGACTGGGATAAAACTCGTGTAAAGGCTATGGAAATGCTTAAAAAAGTTGGCCTTGAACATGAAAATATAAATGCACCTGTAATGAGCCTTGGTGTTGGAAAACAGCAGTTAATTGAAATTGCAAAGGCTCTGGCAAAAAAAGTTGAACTGCTGATTCTTGACGAACCGACTGCATCTTTAAATGATGAAGAATCAGCTCATCTTCTTGATATTTTGAGGGATCTAAAAAAACAGGGAATTACCTGTATTATGATTTCGCATAAATTGAATGAAATTAATGCAATCGCTGATTCGATTACAGTTATTCGTGACGGCAAATCAATTGAAACACTTAAAAAAGGTGTTGATGATATCAGCGAAGAAAGAATCATCAAGGGAATGGTTGGACGTGAATTAACAAACCGCTATCCGCTTAGAGAAAATGTAAAAATTGGTGATGTAATTCTTGAAGTAAAGAACTGGAATGTATATCATCCGGAAGATCCGGACAGACATTTTATTAAAAATGTTAATTTTAATGTCCGTTCTGGCGAAGTTGTAGGTCTTGCAGGACTTATGGGTGCTGGTCGTACAGAACTTGCGATGAGCATTTTCGGAAAATCCTGGGGACAGAAAATTTCCGGTGAAATTTATATGCATGGCAAACAGGTTAAAATTAATTCTGTAAGAGATGCAACTGACAATAAAATTGCATATACATCTGAAGACAGAAAGAATTATGGGCTTGTTCTAATCGAAGATATTAAACAGAACATGACAATGGCTGCTTTAAGAAATTTCTTCAGCAAAAACGGCGTTGTTGACAGCAATAAAGAAATTCTTGATGCAGAAGATTATCGTAAGAGAATTGACATTAAAACACCGTCAATCAATCAGACTGTAGGAAATCTTTCCGGTGGAAACCAGCAAAAAGTTGTTCTTGCAAAATGGATGATGACGCAGCCAGATGTGTTGATTCTTGATGAACCGACACGCGGTATTGATGTTGGTGCAAAATATGAAATCTACTGTGTTATTAATGAACTTGCAAAAGCCGGTAAGGCTGTAATTGTAATTTCATCTGAAATGCCGGAAATAATTGGAACTTGTGACAGAGTTTATGTTATTAACGAAGGTGAAATTGCAGGTGAGCTTGATAAAGCAAATATGAATCAGGTTAACATCATGAAGTGTATTGTTGACCATAATGCAAATAGAGGAGCTTAAAGATGGAATATAAATCTTTAGAAAAGAAAAAAGTAGTCAATATTGATATCAAACAGTTTGGTATGGTTATTGCCTTAGTAGCAATCTTCTTCATTTTCTATGTCTTTACTGGTGGAAAAAATGCTTCTCCAGTAAATATCAACAATATTATCATGCAGAATGGTTATGTCGTTATTCTTGCCGTAGGTATGCTTCTTTGTGTACTTACTGGAAACGTAGATTTGGGTGTCGGTTCAATCGTTGCTTTGACTGGTGCCTGTTCTGCCATTCTGGTTGTTGATTTAGGCTGGCCGGTTCTTCTGGCTTTTCTTGTTGCTTTGCTTGTCGGCACGGCTTCTGGTGCATTTGTTGGTTTCTTTATTTCTGAACTTCATATTCCGCCGTTTGTTGTAACGCTTGCTACTATGCTTATGGGGCGTGGTTTGACATATACAATGCTTAAAGCCCAGACAAAAGGTCCTACACCTGCGTTGTATAACTTTATTGGTACTGGCTTTTTCAAGACAATTAAAGTTCCTTTCTTTGCATCAGCTGAACAGATTACAAGACTAAATGAAGCGCGTGGAACTGACCTTTTTGAACAGGTTATGGCAAAAACTCCGCATATTGATTTGGTAACAATTTTTGTAGCTGTAATTGCAACTGTTTTAATTATTCTTGCAGAAATTAAAAGCCATAAAACTAAACAGAAATACGATTTTCCGACAAATCCATTGTGGCAGCGAATCGTAAAGCTTGTTGTAATTTTGTTGATTATGTGGTTTATTCTGTACAAACTTGCAAGAAATAACGGACTTCCTATGGTTTTAATTCTTGTTGCTATTATCGTTGGAATTTATCACTTTATTACAAGCAAGACTGTTGCAGGTCGTCAGGTTTATGCGCTTGGTGGCAACGAAAAAGCAGCACGTCTTTCTGGCATTAATACAAAGCGCGTATTCTTCTGGGTTTATACAAACATGGGCTTTTTGTCTGCTGTGGCCGGCATTGTGCTTTCTGCACGAAACGGTTCTGCAACACCAAAAGCCGGCGACGGTTTCGAGCTTGATGCCATCGCTTCATGTTACATTGGTGGTGCAGCTGCTGCCGGTGGTATTGGTACAATTATGGGTGCCGTAGTCGGTGCGTTTGTAATGGGCGTTTTGAATAACGGCATGTCTTTGATCGGCTGGTCAACAGATATTCAGAAAGTTGCAAAAGGTGCAGTTCTTCTTGGTGCTGTAATTTTTGATATGGTTTCTAAGCGCAAGAAAGCATAATCATTATTATTGATTAGACATAAAGCCTGGCTTGTAAGAACTTCTTATTAGTCGGGCTTTTTTTGTTTGCATGTCTATGCTGTTTTGGAGTGCAATTTCCTTTTAGAACGACGATACCTCGAACGCTCTACGTCGAGGTTCTTCAGTGATTTTTTAGTAATATATAGTTGATTAAATCAACTACTTGAAACTTCTTTTTTTATTTTATAGAATAACGGTCGGTTTTTTAGTGAGTTCACTAAAATTTTTAATTTCAAGGATACCTTTATGGTATCTTAAAAAAAAATTTTGGAGGCCCAAATGGCAGATAATTCAATTTTTGACGTAAACAAAAAAGCTATCGAAAAGCGCATGGAGCTCGGCTTAAAGATTATGAACGATAATTACGAGCTTAAAGAACTTGATACAAAAGATTTTAAATTCTTGAGCATTCAGAAAATGGACTATACAGTTCGCCAGTTTGAGGTAAAGGGTGTAGGAAATCTTCTTGTTATGACATGTCCTGAATCTGAAGCAATGCAGATGGATAGTTTTGTAATAACTCCATTTTTTAAAAATCTTCCACTTATGTCTACAGATTATATGTACATGAAAGAAAAACGAATGTTCCTCAACGAAATCTATTCATTGGTTCCGCACGAAGATGAAACATATAACAGCTATATGGAATTGTTCAAAAAAAATAAAGCTGAACTTGACGATTTACCGGATATGCCTGTTCAGCCTTGCTGGTATGATCCAATTCGCCCTGTTTGTACTGCAAAAAATACTGCGCCAGATACAGATGACCGCATAATTGAACTTTTTGAAAAAAATCTTCTGACTTTTATTCAGATGGAAAAAGAATTAAAGCCTCTTACTGGAGAAGATTTAAAGAAAAAATGGCAGCTTACACAGGATTATTCAGACAAGCTTGTTGATGCCGGTGGCGTTTCTACTGATGTATTTAAGGCTGTAATGGGACCGGAAAAGACAAAGTCTTTCTTTAACGATGTATTCTTTGGACCTGGTTTGTATAAATAGATTTTTTCTGTTTTGAATTTTTTATTTGCACAGCTGGTTTTATGCGGTAATTTTGGCAAATGCTTGCATCGCTAAAAAAAATGCATTGAACCAACATCAGATATTTCTAAAAAAACGGCATATCATGCTTTTGCGGCAAGATATGCCGTTTTTTTTGTTTTTATTCCCAACCGAATGTTGCTGGCGGCTTGTTTGTTGCATCAAAATAAATTGCGTCTACAAACGGCAGGGCTGCTGTCTGTTCAACAATTGTTGAAAGCAGTTCTTTGGGCAGTTGTGCAAACCGGGCGGTCATAACGTCTTCGCTGCAAACAGGGCGCAAAACAAACGAACAGCGGCTGCTGCTTGAAGCATAAGGAAGAATAATTGTTAGGTGCTGGAAGATTTTATTGTACCAGCCGGCTTTTTTAAGTTCGGTTAATACAATGTTGTCGGCTTCACGCAGCTGGTCTAAACGGTCTTTTGTGCAATAGCCTTCCTGCAGTTTCAGCTGTGCACCCGGTTTCTGGTACAGGCGCAAAACTGTGCGGTTTATATATTTTGACGCATTGCATACGCTGCTGGAAACTTTTTCAATTTCTTCCCAGTAAGGGCAGGGAAGTGCGTAAAAACCGTTCTGTGTTTCTTCAAATCTGAGGGCTGCCGGGAAACGGTAAGTTCGGAAGTCGCCCTGAACGCCAACTGAACGTACTGGCAGAACATCAGCAACGGCAAGCTTATCAAGCCCAAAGTTCATTGCTGCAATTTCTGTTTTTGCCAGTTCAAGTTCGCTCAAATCTTTTTCGCTCTGTTTGCCTTCGGTACACAGAACATTAATAGAAAGCCCCGGTCCTGGGAACGGATGACGCATAACAAGTTCGTCACTAAGCCCAAGTTTTTTACCGATTGCGCGCACTTCGTCTTTGTAAAGGTCGCGGATTGGTTCAATGATAAGGCCTTTTGCAATAAGGTCCTGAATGCCCTGAACGCGGTTGTGGTGAGTTTTGATTGTGTGGCTGTTGGCAGTTCCGCCGCTTTCAATAATGTCCGGGTACAAAGTGCCCTGTGCCAAAAGCCACTGGCTTTCGTCAAGATTCTGTTTTGCAACAACTTCGTTGCGCACGGTAATAAAGTTTTCGCCAACTGCCATGCGTTTTTTCTGCGGGTCAGTTAAACCGGCAATTGCGGCCAAAAAGCTTTTGCTTGCGTCTTCAACAATAAAATTGTTAAAACCGAATTTGTGGTAAAGGTCTGCAACGGAAGCACTTTCGTTTTTGCGCATAAAGCCGTTATCAATGTGCAGGCCCAAAACCCGTTCCTGCCCCAGAGCTTTGTTCAAAAGGGCAAAAGTAATGGTGCTGTCAACGCCGCCGCTTAAAAACAAAAGCACGTTTTTGTCGCCGGCGTTAATTTTAATGTTTTCAAGAATGGTTGCAAGCACCGTATCCTGATCCCAGTTCTGGCTCATTCCGCAAATCTTTGCAAAGTTTTCAAAAATCTTGTTGCCGCAAGGGGTGTCTTTTACTTCGCAATGGAACTGCAATGAAAAACGAACTTTATCAAGGATGTGTGAAGCGGCAAAAGGGCAGTCTTTTGTTGCGCCTACAACTTCAAAACCATCGCCAAGTTTTGTTACGCCGTCCTGATGGCTCATCCAAACCTGCTGGTTATCTTCAATTCCTTCAAAAAGCGGCGATTTTACGCTTTTATTAAAGTTCAGTTTTGCAAAACCAAATTCGCCAACGGCTGCTTTTTCAACTTTGCCGTTATAGCCCTGCTGAACGACGTAGTGGCCGTAGCATAAGCCCAAAATTGGAATATTAAGAGAAAGAATATCGCTGTTAAATTTTGGGGCGTTTGCATCATAAATTGAAGCAGGACCGCCGGAAAAAACAACGCCTTTTGCACCTTCAAAAGTTGAAAGGTCTGCCTGTGGTTGGGCAATTTCAGAATAATAGCCAAGCATACGAAAGCGTTTTGCAATTAAGTGTGCGTACTGGCTGCCAAAATCAAGCACAACGATTTTTTCTTTTGTCATGGTGAATCCTTATTTCAGAAACTGCTGGTCTTGTCATGCTGAATTATGCGCAGAATGACATAAAATAAAATGGCAGATTCTGTTGCTTTTCAATTTGTGCAAAGCATAACATAAACCGCGTTTTTAGTCTATTTGTGTGTTTTGACATGAAAAAATGTGCGTCTGTACATGTGTTTTAAGTTGTGCAGTCAATCTTGAACCTGTTTGAATCAGTCTGAAAGCCATGCAAGCGCCAGAACAAGTGGAGAATTCCAGTATATTGCAATTTCGTTTGTGCTGTAGCTTTTGTTGTCATCAATAAAACATTGAAGAGGGGCTTTGTTCTGCAGGTTTTTCTTTGCTTCTTCATCTATAAGTGCAGAACATGGACCGCCTGAAAGCATGCCTGGCATTGGTTTTTTATAAAATGCAGACTGTCTGTGGTGCGGGTTTTTTACAGGGGTTGAACCGAAGCCTGTAACATAGCAATAATTAGCCGGATTGTTGCCAAACAGATAGTTTAGCTGAAGCTGTGCAGCTTTTTTTAAATCTTCATTTTTTGTAATGTTATATGCAACTTTTAAAGCGTGCACTTCATCCATAAGCTGACCGTTGCTTCCCCAGCGGATGTCTGTAATTGCAACACTAAAAGCATTTGTTTCAATTTTTGCAAGAAGCATTTTGGAACGGTTTATAAAACTCTGCGCAATTTCTTCAATCAGAGCCTTGTTTTTTATAAATGCTTTATTTTTTAGAAGAATTTCACTGCCATAACCTGCAACGCTTCCCCAGTTAAAATCTTCTGACCATTTCTGTGCTGAATGAATGTCTTTTGCTTTCTGACGGATGTACAGTGCTTTTTCGATATATGTTTCGTCTTTTGTTGCACCAAAAAGTGAGCATAAAGCAAAATAACGTTCGTCCTGAAGGTTTATGTCTCTGTAACTTCCTGTTGTAATTCCCGGTGGATTGTCAAAAACAATATCGCAGTTTATATCAAGAAAGTTTTGAGCTTTTTTTGCTGCTTCCAGAAGTTTCTGTGCAAAATCATTGTCTTTATCTTTGAAAAAATTATAGGCATATGCAAGACTGCCTGCAAAATCGGCTGTTGCGGCGGTCGAAACTGGCGAAGCAATCAATTCATCTGTTTCTTCTTCTGGTGGAATAAAACCGCAGAAGTTTGCACAAGATACTTTATGATAAACGGCGCCGTCTGCACGCTGAAGTTTTAAAAACCATTCAAGTTCAAAACGAATTTCTGCAAGTAAATCAAAACCGGAAATGTCAGGGTTTTTCTTTTCAAAAAGTTCATATGCGAGCAGCAGATCCATTATTGTTTTGCTGCCTGCTACAACATAACGGCCGTAGTCGCCTGCATCGTGCCAGCCGCCTGATGCTTCTATATATTGAGTCGTGCCATAAATTCTTGTTTTGCCTGTGTGGCATTTTGGATGTCCCCAGTTTGTGTCAACGATTTGCTCTCCGCAGCGTGAAAGAGAAAAATATCTTAAAACTGAATGAGTAACATTTTTGTATATATCAGCTTTTATTTCAAATGACGGGCTTTTTTCATTTTCAGAGATTATTGAAAAGGTGCCCGGCGAAGAAAAACTTGAAAAATCAAACAGAAAAAAGTTTCCGCCCGAAAGTGTGTCGTTTTCAAAAAAAACGCCTGAACCTTCAAATACTTTGTTTTGGTTTGAATCAATTATTGAAAACTGTCTTGGAGTTTTATCTTTTGCAGGCATTACTGCTGTTTTTTTTGCATCTGGCAGAAAGCCAATCTGATTGATGAAAATGCTGCTCATAGACTAAGCTTACACTCAGATTTTCATTTTGTCACTAAAAAAGATAAAACTAAAAAGTGTGCCGTTATGTTAAAAACGCACTTTTTAGAGGTGTTTTAATAAATTTTTAGATTTGCAGCAGTTGAAAATTTGCGTTATTCATGTGTTTCTGCATGAAATTCTTTGTACTGTTTTTGAAAATCTTCTAAATGCGCCGGCAGTGTTTCGTATGGTTTTAAATGATACGGACAGCGCTCTGCACATGCACCGCATTTTGTGCAGTTTTCAATGCGGCTCATTTTTTCGTTCCATTCTGGTGTAAGCCAGACTTCTTTTGGTGCGCGCTTTAAAAGCTGGCTCATTCTGTTTGCATTTTCTATTGGAATATTTGCAGGACATGGCTGGCAATAACCGCAGCTTCTGCAAAAATTAATTGCAAGTTCTTTTCGTTCGTTTTCAATTTGTGCATTAAAGTCGTCATCAATTACAGGCGGTTCATTTTCTAATGACAAAATCTGTTCAAGTTCTTCCTGTTTTTGGATGCCCCAGATTGGAATTACATTTTCAAATTGTCTTATAAAACCAAAAGCAAGCGGAACGTTTGTCAAAAGTCCGCCGCAAAGTGCTTTCATTGCAATAAAGCCGATGTCAAGCTGACCGCACATTTTTACTAAGTCAATTTCCTCTTGAGAAGAAAGCAGGCTGAAAGGATATTGAACTGTGTCATAAAGACCGGAAAGGGCAGCGTCTAAAGCCAAAATCCGCGAATGATTTGTAATGCCGATAAAGCGGATTTTTCCCTGTTGCTGTGCTTTTTTTAGTGTTTCATAAATATTTGTTCCGTCTCCTGGCTTTGGCACAAAAGAAGGATTATGAAGCTGATAAATATCGATATATTCAGTATGAAGGTTTTCAAGGCTTGTATGAAGGTCTTCAAGAATGGCTTCGGCTGTTTTTGCAGCACTTTTTGTTGCAAAAACTATATCATTGCGCACGTCGCACAATGCAGAAGCAAGTTTCTTTTCGCTGTCGCTGTAGGCGCGGGCTGTATCAAAAAAATTTATACCAGAATCATATGCTTTGCGTATAATTTTTGTTGCTTCAGATGTATCTTTTACGCGTTGAATTGGCAATGCACCAAAAGCTGTGCGACTTACAAGAAGTTTTGTTTTTCCTAACGGGACATATTCCATAATAAAAGCCTTAAATAAAAATCTGCAGCTTTAATTAATATCTTAAAACCGCAGATTTTATAAGTCTGTCATAAAAGATTTATAATATCTTTTATGACAGCTTGTGAAAATTATTTGCGTGTGTAGTTTTTAATTTCCTGATGAATACGTGCTGTAAGTTCAGAAACTGGTACGCGAACCTGTTCCATTGAATCTCTGAAACGGAGGGTTACAGTGTTGTATTCTGGACTGCTTGAATCAAGTGTGCCCGGGTCAATTGTTACACAGAAAGGTGTTCCAACTTCATCCTGGCGGCGGTAACGTTTGCCGACTGTGCCGCTTTGGTCATAGTCTGTAACAAAGTCCTCTTTGAGTTCCTGCTGAATTTCTTTTGCTTTTTCTGCCATTCCGTCTTTTTTCATCAATGGAAGAACAGCAACTGTAATTGGTGCAAGACGCGGGTCAAGATGAAGAACTGTGCGGTAATCTTCTGCACCGTCTGTTCCTACATTCTGTTCTTCATATGCTTCGCAGAGGAACATAAGGAAGTTGCGGTTAAGACCTGCAGATGTTTCGATTACATATGGAACATATTTCTTGTTGCCGTCATCCTGATCGATATAGCTCATGTCTTTCTTTGAATATTTCATATGCTGAGAAAGATCGAAGTCTGTGCGGCTGTGGATTCCTTCAATTTCTTCAAAACCGATTGGGAAATTATATGTAATATCGTAAGCATCTTTTGCATAATGTGCAAGTTTGTCGTGGTGGTGCCATTTGAGATTTTCTTCTTTGATGCCATATTTCAAATAGAACTGCCAGCGGTCTTTGCGCCATCTGTCAAATGTTTCGTCTTCTGTGCCTGGTTTGCAGAAATATTCCATTTCCATCTGTTCAAATTCACATGTGCGGAAAATGAAGTTTTTGAAAATGATTTCGTTGCGGAATGATTTTCCTACCTGTGCAACACCAAACGGAACTTTCATGCGGTTTGACTGCACGATGCTCTTGAAATCTGTAAAAATTCCCTGACATGTTTCAGGACGAAGATAAACAAGAGAAGCTTCTGTTGCAACTGGTCCCTGATGTGTTTTGAACATAAGGTTGAATTCGCGGACATCTGTCCATGAATGTTTGCCGCAAGTAGGGCAGTTTATATTTGCGTCAATGAAGGCTTTCATTTCTTCATGACTCATTGTATCTACAGGTTTTTCTGTTTTTGCATTATGATTTTCACAGTATTCTTCAATAATTGTGTCTGCACGGAATCTGGCTTTGCATTCGCAGCAGTCAACCATTGGATCTGAAAAGTGTCCGACATGTCCAGATGCTTCCCATGTAGTATGATGTTGGAAAATTGCGGAATCAAGACCAACAACATCATCATGAAGCTGTGTCATGTAATGCCACCATTCATTTTGAATATTGCGTTTAAACTCTACGCCGAGAGGACCATAGTCCCATGCGCCAGCCATTCCGCCGTAAATTTCTGATGCCTGATAGACAAAACCACGTCTTTTACAAAGACTGATAATTTTGTCGAGCGTACATGCGTGCGCATCTTTTTCGTTTGCCATTTTATTCTCCTTTTTCCACAACTGGCTTGTAGTGGTATCTAGATATAATTGGCAAATGTTACCACGAATTGAGTAATGTTGCAATGTATGAAAATATGCGGTTTTAGCTTCAGTTTTTAATTATATAAAGATTGAATGCTTCGAGGCTCTGTGCCAGAATTTGTTCTTACTTATTTCTGTATTTTAAAATAGCATAAAAAAGTCCTTTTGATTTTGAAATGAACAAAAACAAAAGGACTTTATGTAAAGTTTTTAGCTGTAAAAGATTAATCAGCTGATTTTATAAACTTTTAAGCTTTCATCAAGTGCAACAAGCTGTTCTTCTGTGTTAGAAACACGTTCTGCAACAGCACCAACACTTACATTGATATCTTTTGCATGGTTTGAAATTACTGTAATGTCGTTTACCATTTTCTGTGTGTGTTCTTCGGCTTCCTGCATACTTTCTGCTACAGAAACAGTATCTTCCTTCATTCGTGTAAAGTCATCAGAAACATCTGATGAACTTTGCTGAAGTTCAGTTAACTGAGAAGAAACGCCGATGCTGATTTCGTTCTGTTTGCTGATAATCTGCGACATGCTTGTAAAGTTTTCGCTGACCTGCATAACAAGGCTTACAATATTATTGAAAACCTGTTCTGTTGTTTCAGAAAATTGAACAACGCCGTCTACAGATTTGATAATGTCTTTTATTACGTGTTCAACTTCTTCAGATTGAATACGTGTTTTTTCTGCAAGTGTTCTGATTTCGCCTGCAACAACAGCAAAACCTTTTCCTGCGTTTCCTGCATGTGCTGCTTCAATTGAAGCGTTCATTGCAAGCAGGTTTGTCTGACTTGAAATTGAAGAAATAAGATGGTTCGTTTCGAGCAGTTTTGCAGAACCGCTTGAAATTTCTGTAATCTGATTTACTACCTGCTTAAGATGAGTGCTTCCTTCTTCAGATTTTGAAGAAAGGTCTGTCATTGTCTGCGTTGCAAGTTCGCGCAGGTTTCCAAGCTGGCTTACACAATTAAGCATTTCGCCAATTTTTTTAGAAGAATCGTCAAGAAGTGCTGCCTGGCGGTCAAGCATTTCTTCGAATTTACAGATGTCTTCTTTGTTGTGGCTTGTAACCATTGCTGTGTGCTGAATGATGTCCTGCTGATTATCAAGTGCAAAAGTTGCAGATGTCAATTCTTCAACGATTGTATCTGAAAGAGCAGTGCATGAATCAAGATATTCTTTTACGTTTTTATTGACGGTGTTTACAAGTATTGTCTGATCATGAACTCCGTTAATAATTTTTGAAACAGAATTGTTAATCTGGTTTAATCCGTTTGTAAGGCTGCCGATTTCGTTATGTTTAGAATAATCAAATGATGCAGTAAAATCGCCTGATGCAACATTTTTCATTGTTGAAGAAATGCCGGAAAGCGGACCTGTAAGCTGCCGTATGAACATTAAATAGCTGAAAATAACAATTATGATTGCAATAATAATTGCGCAGATTGTTAAAAAAATTACATGATTTTGTGATAATGGAACTTTTCTGTTTGCATATGAAAGCATGTACCAGTCAAGAGCCGGAACATAAACTAAAGCACATTGATATTCGCCGACTTTAAAAAGTTTTGGAGTAGCTGTTGTATTTGCAAGTTTTGATTCTATATCTTCTTTAAAAATGCTTTTGTATTCAAGAATGTTCAATTTGTCTACAAGAATACTTGCATCTTTTGCACCTGTAATTTCAAATTTTTTATTAAAAAACAGAATGTCAATGTTTTCGTTTATGCCGTTGTAAAGTGAATCAAGAAATGAGTCAAGAATAATTCCTGTTCCAATTATTCCGATTGATTCAGTTCCTTCAAAAACAGGTGCATTTATCCAAAGACATGTTTGATTCAAATTTGCATTGTAGTTAATATTAAAATTATAGTCGTCTGTTTCATACATTGTCATGTTATACCAGTAATCGTTTGGATCATTTGGGTTTACCTTGTATGAATAAGCATCATTTGAATAAAAAAGCAAATCTATGTTGTTGACCCAGAAATTCTGGTTTGAAGAAAATGCTCTTCTGTATCCTGAAAATTCATCAAAAGCAAGTTTTTTCAAGTATTCGTCTTTCGGATCAAGAAAAAACTGTCTGGTTACTGTTGAATCTGCCCATTTGCGTACAAGTGCAATATCACGTTCTACAGATGTCTGCAGTGACAGAGTTTTTGTTGCTGTAACTTTATCAAGTTCCTGTTCCCAGGCTTGTGAATTCATTTGATGTGTAATGGCAAAATAAGCGGTGCCGCATAAAAGCAGAATTGCTCCCATTAAGATTAATGAAAAGATGTAAGTACTTTTTTGTGCTGTCATTTCAAACTCCATTAAGATAAAAACTTCGGGTTCATAATGAATTTTTCTGGCGAAGCTGTAAATGATGAAATCTGCAACGCAGGTTTGTGCGGGTATTCCTAAGATTTAAGAAATATCCAGTGAAATTTTGGACATTTATAATTTGATTTTCGGATGTTTTTTGAAAAGCCAATACATGGATGAAATCAAATTATATTGCATCTATAAAAGATTATTCTTTTTGTAGATGCATTTGATAGTCTATAATGAAGAGGTAAATAAGTCAAATTAAAATGTACCGCCTAAAATGGCAAAACACTATTTAGCCCAAATGTCGAGTTTTTATAAAAGATATGTAAACTTCATTATGTCATGCTGAATTTGCCCTCTCGTCATGCTGAACTCGTTCTTTCTGTCATGCTGAACTCGTTTCAGCATCCATTACATAATAGACCTTGAAATAAATTCAAGGTGACGGTTTGACCAGATCCCGAAACTAGTTCGGGATGACACTTTCCCTTGTCTGTCATGCTGAATTTGTTTCAGCATCCCATTGTATTAAGGAATTCCGAGCTGAAAGGCGCCGAAGATCAATAAATTCGGGATGACAGATTGTTTTTATGGTCTTGTTAGTGCAGAAACAACTATGGATTTCATAACTCGACATTCAGGCTATTTAATGACAAATCTTTTCTATTAAACTGCAGATAACAAAGACAACAATATTTGCAGCTACAATTGTTGAACCGACCGGAGTAGATAAAAGTATAGAAAGAATAATTCCTATTATTGCACAGAAAACAGAAATGACTGCAGAACAGATTACTGCATTTTTAAAATTGTTGAAAAGCCGCATTGCAGAAAGTGCCGGAAAAATGATGAGCGCAGAAATTAAAAGAGAGCCGACAAGGTTCATTGCAAGAACAATTATGATTGCTGTAATAACCGCAATCATAAGATTATATAAATCTGCATTTGTTCCTGTTGCTTTTGCAAAAGTTTCATCAAAAGTTACTGAAAAAATGCGGTTATAAAACAGTACAAAAAAAACAACTACAAAAACAGAAAGTGCGGCGCAGAGAATTACTTCGCTCTTGGTTAATGTCAAGATTGAAGTTGAACCGAACAGCGTGCTGCATACATCTCCTGTAATGTTTGCTGAAGTTGAAAAAATATTGAGAATAAGATAGCCGATTGCAAGCGAACCGACTGACAGCATTGCAATGGCGGCGTCGCCTTTAATTTTTGTGTTCTGACCTGTACGCAGCAAAAGAATTGCTGCAAGAATTGTAACAGGCATAATGATTACAGTGCTGCTTACAAAATTAAAAATTGTTGCTACAGCCATTGCACCAAAAGCAACGTGCGAAAGTCCGTCGCCAATAAATGAATATCGTTTTAAAACAAGTGTAACGCCAAAGAGAGAAGAGCAGAGTGCTATTAAAACGCCGACAATCAGTGCATAGCGCACAAAAGGAAAGCCTAAGTAAAACTGCAATGTTGCAAAAATTGATGTATCTGTCATTTGCTGAACATCTCCTTGTGTATGTGCGCATATTCTGCTGAAGTGCAGAAATAACTTTTGCCCTGCTGAATGCAACGCACATGACTTGCGTATGGTAATGCGCCTGTAATGTCATGTGAAATCATGATTACTGTTATGCCTTCTGTATTGAGCGTTTTTATAAGTCTGTAAAGTTCATTTGTTGCTTTTGGATCAAGCCCTGTTACAGGTTCGTCAAGCAGAATGATTTTTGAAGTTGCACATAAAGCCCTTGCCAGAAGCACCCTCTGCTGCTGACCGCCTGAAAGGGTGCGGTAGCATGTGTCTTTGAGGTTTGTTATTCCCATTTTTTCAATGCAGTCTAATGCAAGCTGCTTTTCAGCTTTGCCATAAAACGGGCGGAAACCGCATTTGGGCAGAGTGCCGGAAAGGACAATTTCAAAAACAGAAGCCGGAAAATCTTTTTGAATGGCGTTTTGCTGCGGAAGATAGCCGATTTCGTTAGGCAGAAGTCCGTCACCTGTTTCAAGTGTGCCGGAAAGCGGCTTGATGAGCTTAAGTATTGTCTTTACAAGCGTGCTTTTGCCCGAACCGTTTTCTCCGATAATGCATAAATAATCGCCTTTATTGACAGAAAATGAAAGAGGAGAAGCAACTGGCGTGCTGTCATAACCTAACTGCAAATTTTCAGCTGTAATATATGCCATTAAAATATTTCCTTTCTAGTTAAGTGCAATTTTCAGCATTTCAAGATTATTTTTCATTGTGCCAAGATAACTTGCACCGGCTGCTATATCTTTTGAAGTTACAGACTGCATTGAATCAAGTACAAGTATTTTTGCGTCTGTGTCTTTTGCATTTGATATAATGCTCTGTGCGATTTTTTTGTCAGAATCTTCGATTGCGAAAACAACCGGCAGTTTTAATTCTGAAACCTTGCCTGATAAAAATGCGATTGTTTCAAAACTTGCTTCTGATTCTGCACTGCAGCCTGAAAAAGCTGCAAAGTAGTCTAGACCGTAATCATCAACTAAATATCTGAATGGAAATCTGTCTCCAAAGAGAACTGTCTTGCGTTTTGAATTATCAACCATTTCACTGAACTGTTCATCAATTGCTGCAAGTTCAGCTGAATATTTTGCTGCATTTTCTTTGTATGCCTGAGCATTTTTTGTGTCGGTTTCTGCAATTGCATTTGCAATCTGGTTTACAAAAAATTCTGCATTTTTAAGCGAAAGCCAGACATGTTCATCGTTGTGGTTGAGTTCATGTGCTTCATCGTGATGGTGTTCGTGTTCACATTCGTCGCAGTCTTCGTCATCGTCGTGGTGGTGCGTTTCCTGCATGCCTTCAACAGTTTCTGTAATTTTTGCTCTGTCACCAAGCATGTTTACAAGATTGAGCACTGTCCTGTTTTTGTCTGTCGATTCACTTAAAAAATCTTTGATCCATATGTCAGATTCACCGCCGACATGAATGAATAAATCGCTTGAAGCAATTTTTATCATGTCCTGTGCTGTCGGCTGATAATTATGCAGGTCTGAACCTTTGTCCATGAGCAGAAATACTGAAAAATTATCTTCAAATCCTTTTATGATATTATTTGTCCAGTCGTATTGAGGAAAAGTCGTGCAGACAATGTTGATTTTTTCTGTCTGTTTAGAATTTGCTTTTGTGCAGCTTGAAAAAGAAAATAAAAAACAAAAAATCATAAATAAAGCAAAAAGATAATGTTTTTTCAATTTAATAATTGCTCCCATGTTACTTTTAGAAAATTCAGATTGAATCATATTTGCCTTTCCGGCACTGTTCGCAAAGACCTTTTAACATAGAATCCGTGCAGTCCAGTGCAAAATGGTGGTGTTCGTTCAAGTGCTTTGCAATATCGTGCATAAAGTCGCATTCAAGATGAAAAAGTTTGCCGCAGCTGCTGCACTGCATGTGAATGTGATTGTGGCAGCTGTTTACTGTTGCCGTCTGATATTCGCAGCTTTCGCTGTCTGCCGATTTGCGTTTTATTAGAACTCCGGTTTCTGTTAATTTTTCTATATTGCGGTAGACTGTCGTTACATTGACAGTCAGATTCTGCTTATTTAAAAAATTGAGTACATCTGCTGCTGTAAATGTTGTGTCTTTGCGCTGTTCAATAAAGCTTATTATCGAGTCTTTGCATTTTGTGTGATAATTTTTCTGCATTTTCTGTTATGTCTGTTTGCTTGAATGTTAATTTGCAAATCATTTGCATTTTAGTGAGATGAAGTGACT
>JAKSTS010000109.1 GCA_024402455.1 Treponemataceae bacterium | reverse complement strand
AAGATGTCTTTTTTGCCAATTCGCATTTGCTAATAACCCGAAAAGATGTCTTTTTGCCCAATTCGCATTTGCTAACGGCGGAAATCCTGCTTTATTTAAAATACCGTATTTATCCGAAAACAAAAAACTTTATAAATTAAGGCAATCTTCCGGCAAAACAAACCGCTGGTGCAACAGTACGGCGTATATGTTCCAATTTATGCGGAAACTATTTCAAGTGCAAAAAACTTAAAGTACGTGCTCTTCAAGCCAGACTGCTACTCCGTCCTGGTCACATGAAAGCGTTATTTCTGCTGCAATTTCTTTAACCTGTGGAATTGCATTGCCCATTGCTACACCGATTCCTGTTGTTTTAAGCATTCCAATATCAGAGAAATCATCACCAAAAGAAACCATATTTTCAGTTGAAATTTTCAGATAATCTGAAATAAACGCAATTGCATTTTCTTTTGAGGCAGATTTCGGTGCAAATTTATGCCATGGAATGTCGCTGAATAAAACTGCGCTGCAGTTCGGAAAAGCTTTGATGATTTCTTCGGCTTTTGCTTTATCATCTGTCTGCACGCAAAATTTCATTGCCGGTTCAGGGAAATTCCTGCAGTCATCATATTTTGATTCAGGCATATATTGCGTAGATTTATTTGCCTTGCGGTTCCAGAAAAAATCATTCAGCGTATCAACTGTAATTTCTGCATCTGGTCCTAAAACTTCATAAACTCTGTTGAAAAGTGCATGAGTTTCTTCAAGTGTGAAAGTTTCAGCATGAATAAGTTCATTTTTGTAATAGATGCATGCGCCGGCGTTGCAGATTAAAATTTCAGGGTTTATTATTTTGGCAAGTTCTTTAATCTGTGCTGTTCCGCGGCTTGTTGAAAATCCAATCAGGATTCCGTTTTCTTTGCATTTTGCAAGTGTTGAAATTGTGCGCTCAGAAAGTGTTCCGTCGCTCTGCAGAAGGGTTAAGTCTAAATCGACTAAAATAAGTTTGATTTCCATATGCAATTATACAGATTTTCTAAACCAGCATCAATCAGCCTTTTTTTGAAATTTCAAAATAAACAGGAAAATTACAAGCACAACAGGAAATAAACCACCGAAAAAAAGCCCTTTCTGCAGATTATCTCCGAAAACTTGAGAAATCACGCCGACTGCGCTCGGTCCGATTGAACCGCCTAAATCGCCTGCCATTGCAAGAAGTGCAAACATTGCGGTTCCACCTGTCGGAATGCTTTTTGATGAAATGCTTAAAGTGCCTGGCCACATTATTCCAACAGAAAAACCACAGAAAATGCACCCAATTAAAGCCACAGCCGGTTTTTCTGAAAGAGATGCCAGAATATAGCAGACAAGACAAAGTATTCCAGAACCAATCATAAATTTCATAAGATCTACTTTGTGCCCGAACCTGCCGTAAAACACGCGGCAAATTCCCATTGTAACTGCAAAAAGGCATGGACCTGCTAAATCGCAGAAAGTCTTTGAAAGCCCAATGCCAGATTCAACAAACGCAGAAGCCCACTGCGCCATAGAAAGTTCCGAAGCACCAGAACAAACCATAAGAACAACTGCAATCCAGAAAAGCGGCATTTTAAATAACTGAAGTATCGTCATGCCTTTGTCGTCATCGACAAGATGTTCAATCGGGCATGTTGCAAAGTTATAAATATTGTAAAGCGGAATTATTGCCCAGAAACATGCGACAATTTTCCAGTTTTCAATGCCAAACAGTGTAAATAAACATGTAGAAATGACTGTTACACCGACCCAGCCCCAGCAATAAAAACTGTGAAGCAGGCTCATCGTGGCTTCTTTGTTTTCAAACGGGCACGCTTCGACAATCGGTGAACAAAGTACTTCAATCAAGCCGCTTCCGATTGCATACAGAATGACACTAATTATAATCCCGGCAAAAGCAGAAGGCAAAAGTTCAGGCAGAAACGCAAGCGAAATAAGACCAGCTGCAGAAAAAATTTCAGAAGCAACAATACTTTTGCGGTAACCGATTCTGTCAACAAACCTGGCACAGAAAATGTCCACAACAAGCTGTGTAAAAAAGAAAGCTGTTGGAACAAGCGCAATCTGACCAAGCGGAATATTATAGTCGTTATGAAATTTCAAAAATAACAGCGGCGCAAAGTTTGCAGCAATTGCCTGTGTAATAAAACCAAGATAACAGGCAAGAAGTGTTTTTCTATATTTTTTTGTGTCGTTCATAAAAGATATTATAAAGCTTTTTTTGAGATAGGAGTTGGTGTAAGTGTATAACCAATTGCATGTAATATATTGCACACTGTGATAAAAGCAGGATTTCCATCCTCAGACAAAGCTTTATAAAGCCCGTCACGCGAGATTCCGGCTTCTTTTGCGATTTTTGTCATTCCTCTTGCCCGTGCAACAGTATTTATCGCTCTAAGCACATCTTCAGGCGTTCCTTCTTTTGAAACAAGTTCAAGATATCCTTGTCTAAGTTCTTCAGTATCAAGATATTCAGCAGCATCAAATTCAGTCAGTTTCTCCATATTTATATTCCTTTGCCATTTCTCTGGCAGCTTTTATGTCTTCATCCTGTGTAGATTTATCTCCTCCAACAAGAAGTATAACAATCTCTTTTCCATTATTTGTAAAATAAACTCTATACCCTTTCCCCACATCAACTCTTAATTCAAAAACACCGCCTCCAACATTTTTTGAATCACCAAAATTACCATTAAACATCCTTTCAATGCGCCACGTTATGTTCTGTTTGGCAATATTATCACGAAGTTTCTTGAACCACTTTTTATATTTTTCAGTTTGTAAAATCTTATACACAATCGTATTGTATACCATAGTATACATTTTGACAATGACGAACCTCGACGCAGAGCGTTCGAGGTATCGTCGTTCTAAAAGGAAAT
>JAKSTS010000108.1 GCA_024402455.1 Treponemataceae bacterium | reverse complement strand
GACGTGTTACAACACCAATCAAAGGAATATCCGGATTTACTTCAAGCCCCATACGCTCCTGCAGGGCTTTTTTATTTTCAGCCTTGTTCTTGATTGTTTTTGCAGTATAGTTTTTAGGAATAAATTTATCTTTTGAAGGATTCCATACATCAGTATCAACACCGTTCAAAATTCCATATAAATCTCCGGCACGAGCCCGAAGAATGCCATCCATCCTAAATCCATTTTCCTGCATTTGAATTTCCGAAGCATAAGTCGGAGAAACAGTCGTCAATGCATCAGCGGAAATCAGACCAGACTTCAAAAAGTTAATCTGGTCATAATCTTCAAGCCCAGAAGAATAAAAATGATTCCAGTCAAGACTTAAAATCGAATAATTGTGCTTATTGTAAACACCCTGATAACCAAGATTATGAATTGTAAACACACTTTTTGTATTGGTAAAACCATCATGCCGCTCATTAAACCTTAAAAGCACAGGTGCCAGAGCCGCAGACCAGTCATGTGCATGAATAATATCAGGATACCAGTCTAACTTGCGGCAAAGCTGAAAAGCACCGTTGCACAAAAGTGAAAAACGAGTTGGATTATCTTTAAAATCTGTATCAGAAGGAACACCATAAACGCCATCGCGGCCATAACAACCTTCGTGATCAATAAAATAAACAGGCAAACCTTCTGCACCAGGCATGTCAGCTGTATAAACAGCAGTCCATTCTTCGCGATAACCGCAATGAACACACATTGGACCTGGCAATTTTGAAAGTTTTTCTCTGTTTATTTTATAATAGCGTGGCATAACTATCCGCACATCATGACCAAGCTTGTGTAATGCAATAGAAAGTGCTGAAACCGCATCAGCAAGTCCTCCTGTTTTTGCAAAAGGAGCTGCTTCTGCTGAAACCATTAAAATACGCATAGTTGTACCTCTCTTTACTGCTAAATCTCTGAAAATTTCAGTTTTTACGGCAATTCAAAAAATTGCATGTTTTTAACCTGTCTTATTCAGGCAGAAAACAGATCGCCTTTCTTAACTTACTGAAAACCGCTTTCAGAGCTTCGCTTATCTCTCTAAAACAAAACCATTCTAAAAATTATAATTTTTAGAACCTTCACATATACAGCACTGAATTTCAACCATTAATAAAATGCAGGTCAAAATAAAAATCAACACGTCAGCACTGAAAACAATTCAGTTCATTCAAGAACAATATTGTTTATTTTTAAGTCATCTTGAAAAATCAATTTTCAAAGATGACTTTGTAATTACCACGATTTTACAGCAGCTTTAAATGCTTCTGCACTGTTCGTAATTGTTTTTTCTGCAACACAATATGCAAGTCTAAACCAGCCTTTTTTCCCAAAACCAGTTCCAGGAACAGCAAGAATATGCTGTTTTTCAAGACAGCTGCAGAATTCATTCTCATCAGTTGAACCATTTTTGCCTTCAGGAACTTTACAGAACAAATAGAAAGCACCCTCCGGTTCAGCATATTTAATGCCGGCATCATCAAGCACTTTTGTTAAAGCATTGCGGCGAAGTAAATAAGATGAAAAATCAACAGGCGCATTCCATGTTTCTGCAATTACACGCTGAAAAAATGCAGGAGCATTTACATAACCTAAAACTCTTGTAGCAAAAATCACAGCGGCACAAAGCTGGTCAATTTCTGGACAAGCAGGGTTAATTGCAACATAACCGATACGTTCACCTGGAAGACTTAAATTTTTTGCAAAAGAAGAAACAACAATACTTGCGTCATAAACTGGGAATAAAGGTGCAACAGTTTTATCACCATAAACAATTGCACGATATGGTTCGTCTGCAATTATGTAAGGTTTACGACCTGTTTTTTTTGCATGTTCATTAAGCGTATCAGCTAAAAGCTGAATATCATTTTTTGAATAAATCTTTCCGGTTGGATTATTTGGCGAATTTATAAGAACAGCAGCTGTTTTTGGTGACAGAGCTTTTTTTATAGTTTCTATATCAAGTGAAAAATCATCCTTTGTCATTGCAGGAACAAGAACACCGCCATGATTTGAACAATAATGTGTATATTCAGCAAAAAACGGAGAAGGAACAATAATTTCATCACCAGGCGAAAGAATTGCTTTTAAAACAGCATTAAGTCCGCCGGCAGCACCGCAGGCCATTACAACATTTTTTCCTTCAAGATTAACACCCTGCTCTTCACTTACCTTTTTGGCCATTGCAGCACGTGCAAAATCATAACCAGGGTTTGGCATATAACCATGAGTTCCCAAATCATCAGAAGCAGCAGCTTTCTGCATGGCAGCTTTTACCTGCACAGGCGGTTCAAGATCAGGGTTTCCTAAAGAAAAATCATATACATTATCATTTCCAAATTCTTTCTTTAATTTAATTCCTGCTTCAAAAGCTTTTCTGATAGCAGAAGAATTTTCCATTGCTTTCAAAATTTGAGGTGCAACTGACATAAACAAAATCTCCAAATAAAAACTTTTTGTCAAATTTTCAAAAATCAGACCTAAAATTATGGTCTTTCATTTGTAAAAATATAGTAACAATATTAAAATTATAACACAAAGACAAGCAAAAGTTAAGCAAAACAGTTTTTTTTAATCAAAATGAACGCCTCCGCGCAGCACACCGAAAAATCGTTTTTCCTCAAAAGTTCCATTTATGCTTCATAAATACCGCTGTACGAAACTCTCCGCACGAATCAACATACACAAACACATAATATTTGAGTATGACCACAATTGAATTAAATGCATTCGTTTTGACAAAATCATTACGTTCTCTGCAAAACACATTGATCTTTAACACGAACAAGTTCAAAGTTAAAGTTATAGTTATGACACCGTCAGATTTTTATTCGCGCCGACGGATTCAATACCCCGACGCACTGCGTCGTATGAAGGGTATTGAACCTGGAGTGCAATTTCCTTTTAGAACGACGA
>JAKSTS010000107.1 GCA_024402455.1 Treponemataceae bacterium | reverse complement strand
GGAATTTGTTGAATTTGTTATTGTAGTCGTTGTTGTTACACCATTTCTTGTACATGAAACTGTAACATCAATCTGCTGCCAGTCTATATCGGACGGCGGTGTTACACCGGCAGAAGAAAGAAGCGAACCAGAACCTGAAGTACTGCCATTATTTCCGCTGGAACTGCCCCAGCCGGATTTGCCCCCGTTATGCAATCCATCACTTGAATTATATAACGAAGCGCCACCGCCTCCTCCGCTGCAGGCACATAATAAAACTACAGCCATTCCACTGATAATCAAATTATTACGTATTCTTTTAAATTTATTCATCTACTGTCACCATATCGCATAATAGTGGCTCTAAAAACTGCAATTTTAGAGATATGCAAATCAAAGTCTGCCGCACCGCAGCAAGAAAAACACAAACAGACAGACTAAAAAAAATAATGAGCGCATTATCACATAGCACACAACTATTTTCAATATATATATTTAATTTTTAATCATATTTTAATATTTAGAATAATTAACATCTTTTTCCATATAATATGCAAAACCTCTTGACGAATACTAAAACACACGTCAAACTTATTTCTTATGAGAAAAATCAGTTTATTTTTAATGGCAGCAATGCTGCTTTTTGCCGGTTGCGAGAAACAGGAAGAACTTTCACTTGAAGACATTGAACGCAACGGAACAAGTGGTGTTGCAGAATTATTGCAAAAAACAACATACAGACCGTGGGAAGGACAGGAATTTCTGCCGGGCAAAAACGGCGGAACATGGAAAGGCAGCACGACAGCTGATCCAAAAACCTTCAATATAATAATGGCAGACGGAGACGGTCCGTCAAATGCAATTCTTGCATATCTGTCGGATTATCTTATTGACTATAATTATGTAACGAAAGAATGGGAACCGCACATTGCAACCCCAAAAATTCAGATAAATGAAAATGAAAACACTATGGACGTTTATTTTACGCTCAGAGATGATTTGTACTGGTCTTATTATGACCAGGATAAACTCATAAAAGTAACCAGCGACGATGCAGTTTTCTGGTACAATGAAATTGAAGGTGACGAGAACTTATATCTTTCTGCATATACAGGTCAATTTTTAGCACTCGAAGACGGCACAATCAAACACATTGATATAGAAAAAATTGATAACCGTACATATGTTTTTCATTTTCCACGCATAATTGCAGACCCGCTTCTGCATTGCAACGGTTCTTTTGGACCAATGCACATTTTTAAACCTGTAAAAGAAAAAGACGGCATCGAAGGCTTAAAAAATATTTTCAGCGTTTCATGCGATCCGAAAACAATTCCGTCTATGGGTCAATATTATCTTGTTGAATATACTTCAGGACAGCGTCTCGTCTACAAAAAAAATCCACATTACTGGAAAAAAGACGCTGCCAATCAAGTTCTTCCATATCCGGAAGAAGTGATTTTGAGCATCGTTCCAGACGAAAAAACTCAATACCTCATGTTCAAAGAAGGTTCGCAAGACGAATATTCTCCAAAAGCAGAAGAAATAAGCGAATTTGTTGCAAAACAAGGCAACTACACAGTTTATAACAACGGCGGAAATTACGGCGCAAGTTTCTGGAGTTTCAACCAGAACCCAATCAATAAAGACAAGCCTTTTTACGAATGGTTCACCTGCAAAGAATTCAGACAAGCAATGAGCTGTCTTATGAACAGAGACAGAATCATTTCTCAGGTTTATCATGGTCTTGCAGAACCTTGTCTTTATCTTTTTCCAAAGCCAAACGCATATTATAACGAAAACATTACACTGCAGTATCTTTATGACCACAAAAGGGCAGCAGAACTTCTTGCAAAAGCAGGCATGAAAAAAGACACAGATGGAATTCTCCGTGATAAACATGGCAATGCTGTCGAATTTGATTTATCAATTACAGCTGACAGCACTATTTTTTCGGACATTGCTACAATTGTTGCTGATGAATGCCAGAAAGAAGGAATTAAAATAAACATCCGTACGACTGATTTTCAGAAACTTGTTGAACAGGCAACTTCAACTTTTGACTGGCAGTCTTTGTTTATCGGGCTTGGCACAAATGTGTTTCCTACACAAGGTTCAAACGTATGGCCTTCAAATACTCCGCTTCACCTGTGGTATCCGCTTCAGCTAGAACCAGCAACTGAATGGGAAGCACGTATCGACTATCTTTATAATGAAGGCTGCTGCACAATTGATCATGATAAAGCAAAAGCAATCTGGGACGAATATCAGTCTATAATTCTTGAACAGTGTCCTATCATCTATTTGATGCGTTCTATAAGTTTTTATGCCATAAATAATAAATGGGACCAGAGTAATCTTTATTTTGACCCTATGGGAGGGGCAAACACAGAAAATGTCTATCTCAAGCAATAAAAACAAGACAGAGAAAAAAGCCAGCTTTGTCAAAAAAGCAATGTACACAGCTGCGTCTCCATGGCTGGCTTTTCAACGCAAAGCACCATTGGGCTCGTTTATCGTTTCGCGTCTTATTACAATGGTTTTTATCTTGTTCTTTCTGGGGTTCGCCGTTTTTGGTTTAATGGAACTCGCCCCCGGCGACATTGTAACGAGACTGATGATGCAGCAGGTTTTCTCTTCAAGCGAAGGCCCGGCTGCAAACAATGTACAGTCCCTGCAGTCAACAAATTTTGACAAATATGAACAGACAAGACACGAGCTTGGTCTCGACAAGCCTTTTTACGTTCAGTATTTCAGATGGCTTAAAAGAGTTGTAATTGACCATGACCTTGGTACAAGCCTTATTTCAAAAGCACCTGTTTCATTTTTAATAAGTTCCAGAATCTGGAATTCGCTCACATTAAATTTGATTTCACTTATCATCATTACGACATTCTCGTTTTTGCTTGGCGTTTATTTTTCAAGCAAAGCAGGAACAGGTACAGATATTGCCGTTACGTTTTTTGCACTTTTTTTTCATGCAGTGCCGGGCATTCTGCTTTTGATTTTGCTGCAGCTCTTTGCAGCCACAACAGGGCTTTTCCCGATTACGGCTTATCCAGATTTTCCAATAAAAGAAGCACCTGTAAAATTTGTGTTCAGCTATATGCACCACATTTTTCTGCC
>JAKSTS010000106.1 GCA_024402455.1 Treponemataceae bacterium | reverse complement strand
CAAAAATTGTTTCTCTTGGCATTACATTTAACGGAAACTCTTTCGGAAAATTCAGGTCTGATGGAATAATTGTAGCAACTGCAACAGGTTCAACTGCTTATTCTGCAGCAGCTGGCGGACCGATTGTAGACCCTGAACTTGATGCATTTGTTTTGAGTCCTATATGCCCGTTTTCGCTTTCAAACAGGCCGATTGTTCTTCCATCATCTGGTACGCTTTGTGTTGAAGTTTTGCCTTCAAGAGATACAGGAGTTTCAATTACAGCAGATGGACAGGTTTCTGCCGTGCTTGAAACAGGTGATATTGTAGTTGTTCAAAAAGCCGAAAAAAAAGTGCTGCTTGCAGATTGTGGTCCGGCTGTTTTTTATTCTGCTTTGCGTTCTAAACTGCGTTGGTCTGGAGGCCCTTGTGCTTGAAGATTTATCAATAAAAGATTTTGCAATAATAGATTCGGTTCAGCTTGAATTTACAAAAGGCTTTAATGTTTTTACTGGAGAAACAGGAGCCGGAAAATCAATTTTGATTGGAGCTTTGTCGTTTTTGCTTGGTGGCAAAGCTGATGTTTCTCAAATCCGCACTGGTGCGCAAGAAGCACGTGTAAGCGGCACAATATTCATATCAGAGAAACAAAAAGATGCTCTTGTTTGGTTAAAAGAAAGAAATATTGAATTAGAAAACAATCGTGTACTTTTAAGGCGCACGATAAAAGATACAGGCAAAACTGCTGCTTGGGTGCAGGATACACCGGTTACAAAAAACGAGCTTGCAGATTTTACTAATTATCTGGTTGATATTCATGGGCAGCATGAGCACCAGTCTTTAATGCGTGTTTCTGAACACCGCAAATTTTTAGACGCATATGCCGGAATTACTTCACAGGTAGAAGCTTTTACAGAGCTTTATAATCAGCTTGTTGAAAAGCGAAAAGTGCTTGCAGAGATGAATACTTCCGATGCAGAACGTGCACAGAAAATTGAGCTTCTGCGTTTTGCAATTGATGAAATTGAAAATGCAAAGTTAAAGGTTCAGGAAGAAGAAGAACTTTCTGCTGAAGAATCTCGGCTTACGCAATATGAAAAGCTTTATGATGAAATTGAGCAGATTTCTCAGATTTTTACAGGAGAAAGCGGTGCTGTTTCTCTTTTAAAGAGAAGCCGTCCTGTGCTCGAAAAGATATCTTCAATCGATAACAGTCTTGCGTCTTTGTCTGGTCGTCTTGAGACTGCATATTATGAAATTGATGACATTGCAGAAGAAATAAAATCTTATAAAAATTCTTTGGTTTTTGACCCTGGTCGTCTTGAACAGGTTCAGGAACGTCTTGCCTTGATTTATAAACTGAAGAAAAAATATGTTCCTCAGAACGGCAGCACAATTGAAGATTTGCTTGCATATAAAGAACAAGCACAGGTACAGCTTGAATCTCTTTCTTCGTTTGAAGGCAATCGGGCTGCCCTTGAAGATGAAGTTAATGCAATAGCAAAAAAAGTTTCTCTTGAAGCAAAAGCTCTTTCAGATAAAAGGCATGGTGCTTCAAAAGAAATGGCTGAAAAAATTCAGGCTGTTCTTGCAAACCTTGGAATGAAAGGCACTCTTTTTGATGCAGGTCTTTCTGTAAAGCCTCAGACTGGAGGTGTTCAGCGCTGCGGTCCATATGGTGTAGACAACATTGAATTTATGATAAGTGCAAATCCAGGTTCTCCTTTAAGACCTCTTGCAAAAATTGCATCTGGTGGAGAACTTTCACGTGTAATGCTGGCATTCAAAACAATTCTGGCTGATACAGATACAACGCCGACATTGATATTTGATGAAATTGATACGGGAATCGGTGGAGAAGTTGCAGTAGCAATTGCAGACCATATTAAAAAACTTTCTTTAAAACATCAGATATTATGCATTTCACATCTAGCGAATATCGCAGTTTGTGCCGATACTCATATAAAGATAGAAAAATCTGTAAATGCTCAAAAGACAACCACGTCTGTTCGTACCATAACAGGGCAGACACGTGTTGAAGAAATTGCCAGAATGCTTGCCGGAGACAGTGCAAGTGCGGCTTCTTTGGAGCATGCCAGAGTTTTACTTTCCCAATATGGAGGATAATTGGAGTTATGGCAAAAATTACCGCCGAGAGCAGGGAAGCGTTTACACAGAAAAGTGCCAAGTACAAAGAATTAATAAAAGGCGTTTTTGCAAAAGAAAAAGAATTAAACGCGGAACTTCAGAAAGATAAATCAAAAGAAGCAGAAATAAAGCTTCAGCTTGCAGAACAGATGATTTATGCAGTTACTCTGTATATGACGATTAATAATCTGTCTGTAGATATGCTTGGTGTTAAAAATGAAGAAAATCTTAATGAAGGACGAAAGACTCTTTATAAAGCAATTATTTATCTTGAAGAGTTAGTAACAAATATAATTGATTCAACTGCTGATGATTTGAAAGAAAAATGGGAACTGTTAAAAGATGTTCCTGTTGAAAGAAGATATTATCTTTCAAGAAAATTAGGTCTTGCCATTGAGTTGATTATGGAAGCATACGGCGATAACTCGAAATGGAAGTGGTCTTTTGTTGAATTGCAGGGTCGCTTTATTACAGTTTCTAAAAATATGCTTGATATGACCGAAGCTTCTAAAGATTATTTTGACGGTCGTGCAGAAAATCATGACGTTGCTGTTTATTATTTTAGAATGTTAAAAACACGTCTGCTTAAATGTGCAGAAGGTTACCGCGACCGCTATGAGCTTTCGACAAGACGGGCTGATGACATGCGCCTTGGAATAAATTATCTGCTTGCTTACAGACGTCTGCTGGTTATTCTTAGTGATGCAGATGAAGCTGAAGAAGTAAAGAAAAAGGCTCAGGTCTGGAAAGACAAAATGGAAACAGACATAAAAAAAGAAAAACAGAAATCTTAGTCTTTTGTTTTTCATTTTAATGAAAACCGGTTAATGAAAATTAATCGGTTTTTTTTTGCTGCATAAAGCTATGTACAAACCATGCAATAAAATTGTATTATATTCATATATTCAGTCTTGCTGTGTAAAGATTTATTCGTGCGGAGGGTTTAATACCCCGACGCTTGCGTTGTAACAAGGGGTATTAAACCCGACTGCAACCACTTATTAAGAACAACATACCTCGCTGCTTGC
>JAKSTS010000105.1 GCA_024402455.1 Treponemataceae bacterium | reverse complement strand
GGTTTGACTGGCTGTGGCGGCGGAGGCGGTGGAAGCAGCATTGATATTGGACACTATTTTTTGGTACAGGCTGGCTTTGACGGCACGACATGGAAAACGTCTGATGGAACAAGAACATTGTCTTTTAATGGTTCCACATGGACTATGATTATAAGTGGAGTCAATTATCTTGATTCCATTGGTGCATCAAATTCGACTTATACAAAACAGGATAATGACCACTACATAATGAAGACAATAATTTCTGGCAGTGCAGTTGATTTGTTTGCTATAGAAGTTCTTTCATCTTCAAAGTTGAAGATTACTGAAAAATATGGCGGTTCTGCATCATTTGTGTTTGAAAAGCAATAAGTCATTTCTAAAATTGTAAGTTTTAGAAATGACTTGATAGATATCTGTATTTTTTAATATAAAAGTAGTCTTCTTTTTGAAAAAAAAGACCGCACTTCAAAAGTTTGTGTGAAGTGCGGCCTTTTTATTTAGGTGTTAATGCAAAACCCAAAAACGGCGAAGTCAAGACCTTGAGCGGAACGTGCCTTGACTCGGCGTATTGCTAAAAAAATTGAGTATCGAACAGAAGTTTATTGATGTGCAATTCCACGCATCTGCTCAAGATTTTTGTAGCCTTTACGCTTCATAAAATCATTTAAACCGTCAATACATTCAATCATCGTAAAAGGATTTGCAAAAGTGTTTGTGCCGACTTCTACAGCAGAAGCACCACACATAACAAATTCTACAACGTCTTCCCATTTTTCAATGCCACCGATTGCAATAATCGGCACACGCTCTGCTTCTGGCAGTTTGTTAATTTCTTCGTAAAGTTCGTAAATCAAGCGCATTGCAATCGGCCGCACGGCAGGACCGCCAAAACCAGCCTTAACCTTGTCAAAAACAGGAACGCCGCGTTCAATATCAATTGCAACACCCTGAAATGAATTGCACAAACTTATGCCGTCTGCACCGCTTTTTATGCACTGCATTGCAACATTCAATAAGTCTGGTGACTGTGGTGTAAGTTTTACAAGAAGCGGTTTTTTTGTTACTGCCCTTACTGCAGAAACAGCCTGGTTTGCAAGCGCACAGGTCATGCCAAAAGATGCACCGCCTGCTGCAACATTTGGACATGAAATATTAAGCTCGATAATCGGAACTTCAGTTTTGTCGAGGAGCTTTGCGCCTTCGGTGTAACTTTCAAGAGAAGAACCTGAAAGGTTTGCAATTGTAACTGGCTTTAATTTCAACATTTCGGGCAGTTCATGTTCTATAAAGTGCGGAATGCCTGGGTTCTGCAGTCCTATTGAATTCATAAGACCAGAAGGTGTTTCCCATAATCTAATGCCGCTGTTGCCTTGCCGCGGTTCAAGTGTAAGACCTTTTGAAGCAATGCCGCCAAGCCGGTTTACGTCAAAGACAGGTGCATATTCTGTTCCAAAGCCGAATGTGCCTGAACTGCCGATGAGCGGGTTGTTTAATTTTACGCCTTTTATTGTTACAGACATGTCCGGTTCTTCGGTTAAAGGTGCATTGCATTTTTGTTTTTTTGCACTGAATGAATCTGCAAATTGTGGAAATTTAATAATGCGGCTGTCAAAAACAGGACCGTCTTTGCAGCAGCGCTTGTTGCCTTCTGTTGTGTCGATGGTACAGCCAAGACAAACACCCATGCCGCAGGCCATTCTTGCTTCCATGCTGAGCCAGCAGATAATGCCGGCTTCTTCTGCAATTTTTTTTACATAAGCAAGCATTGGGGCAGGACCGCATGCATAAACTGCCGAATAATTGTTTTCTTTGAGGGTTTCTGCTGTAAGTGCTGCCGGCAGCATGCCATGCACACCAACGCTGCCGTCATCTGTTGTAATTACAAGTTTTTCCGGTTTTATGTTTTCAAGACCATAACTGCCGCTTTTAAATGAAGCGTAAAAGTCGTATGTTTTATCTTTTAAAGATTCTGCAAAACCAGCAACTGGTGCAACACCGATGCCACCGCCCACGATTAAAGCTTTGCCTTTTTCTGGTTTGGCAAAAACATTGCCGAGCGGTCCTAAAATGCTTATCTGGTCATTTTTATTGAGTGCACAAAGTTCTTTTGTGCCTTTGCCTTTTACAAGAATTAAAAAAGTAATTTCTACAAAACCATTTTTTTGTTCTGCATGAAAAACACTTATAGGACGTCCAAGCAGAGTGTCGCTTTTTATTGCATGAAGCATATAAAACTGACCTGGCTGTGGTTTTCTTTCGCCTTTTACATCAAGAACAAGCGCATAAACACTTTTTTGAGGAAAAGCGCCTTCTACAGGAGTGCAGGAAACTACAGTACCTTTTGCAAATTCCGGATAGGCAACGTTATTACAGTCATAAATCTTTCCCATAGAAAATCTCCTTGGACAAATAAAAATCAAAAATGAACTACAGAAATTATTCAAAACGGAACTTAAAAATAATAGAAGCTTTGTTTTTCACATTTGAAATTTCAGCTTTTGTTACATTAAAAGTCCCTGTTTGAATATACACAAAATAAGGCAAATTTTAAACAGATAAAGAACATTTAAGTCATTTTTTTTTTGTGTTTATAGAGGGCTGTCTGATTGAAGTCAACGAAAAAAATTGATTGGCAGAAAGATTTTAAAATATTGATTATCGCATCGGAATTTTTGGTTTGTGCTGTATTTTTTTTTTTTTGTTTTTTAAGCAAAAAACTTGCTGCAAAAAAAATGCAGGATTGTAAAGAAAACGGAACTTTAAAATAAAAAGGGCATTTCTAAAGATTAAAATCTATAGAAATGCCCTTGAATGTGCAGTTAAAATTGCAGTTTATGCTTTATTTTGCAACACGTTCTGCAATCCGGTCAATAAATTCCCATGAGTTAAGAATTTCTTTTGGAGCAGGGTCAGCAAGTGCTTTTAAATCACCTGTCATGATTCCGTCTTCAATAAGGCCTAGTGTTGCATTTTCAAGTTTGTGTGCAAAATCAATAAGTTCTGGAAGCTGGTCTAATTCACCGCGTTTTGCAAGTGCACCCGTCCATGCAAAAATGAGTGCAACAGGGTTTGTTGATGTTTTTTCGCCTTTGAGGTAGCGGTAATAATGGCGCTGAACTGTACCATGTGCGGCTTCGTATTCAAAATTGCCATCTGGAGAAACAAGCACGCTTGTCATCATAGAAAGACTGCCGCTTGCAGAAGCAACCATGTCGCTCATAACGTCGCCGTC
>JAKSTS010000104.1 GCA_024402455.1 Treponemataceae bacterium | reverse complement strand
TGTATTTTATTCAGAATTTTTTAAGATTGGAATAAGCTTGAAATCTAGCTGTTTAATTTGCAGCAGCATAAGGCTCTGTACAACCCTGCGTACAGAGCCTTGTTTTTTATACCTACTGTTTGAGCTTTTTAATCTCGCTTTCGCTAAGACCTGTAAGTTCAGAAATGTCTGTTAATGACATTCCTTTTTTCAGCATATTCACAGCTGTAAAAGCAAGACCCTTTGACATGCCTTCGGCAAGACCCTGTCTTCTGGCAGCGCTTAGACCTGAGTTATAATCACGTTCAAACATTTCCTGACGGAACTGTTCAATCCATAATTCTTTATTTTCGCTGATAGAAGATAATGCATTCTGTGCCTGCATAAGCCCTGCCTCCTTTTCTGTGAGTTTCCGTATGATTGACTTTTTCTTTTCGTTGTCGGCTTCTTTTAAGAATATTGCCCATTTTTCAAGGGCTGTATTCTTTTCTATGTTTTCTTCCAGGTCTTTTACTTTTGGAAGTTCAATAAAAATTACATTAAGCGCATTTGAAAGTTCACGTCCGTCTTTTGTGCGCATGGCATATCTGCTGACCGGTTCTTTTGTGTTCTGGTCATAGATAAAGTTAAGCACGCTTATCTGATAAACTTTAGGTGCTTCTTCCCAGTCATCGCCTTTTGTAAGATACGTAGTTTCAAGCCTTGAAACCTGATATTCTGCTCTTTTCCCGTAATCATACTGCCTGTCAAATGCATGTTACGAAATTACTTCCTTGTAATTTCGTAACAGACAGTTTGGCTATCGGCTGCCGCCGATAGCGGCGAGATGTGTAAAGATTGTCATGCCGAATTTAGTTCGGCATCTCAAGAGTGGATAAGATTTGTACATTGATGAGACCCCGAACCAAGTTCGGGGTGACAGATTTACGTAAAACAGCTTAACCTAGCGGGACTTGTACAGGAAACGGCTTAAACCAAATAAAAAAGAATTGTTCTAACTGATACCGCGAAGGGCTATCGGCTGCCGCCGATAGCTTCGAGATTTGTTTTTCGCAGATTTGTCAGTTTATGGAAACATAAACTGACCGTTTTCGCCGAATCAGCCCAAAGAATATGACTAACCCCAAAGCGAAAACCAAACTCGTGGAACTTGTACAGGTAATAAAATAAACCAGTCGCCAGTTTGCGAATGCAAAGTGGCAGTTTTCGCCGAATCAGACCAAAGTATGTGAACCAGTTAATGCGAAAACCCAATGCTTTCAAGCATTAAATTAACTATCAGATAACTATACTTCTTCAAGTTCGTCTGGTTCGTCATCTGGCAGAACGCTTTCTTCGCCCTCTTCTGTCAATGAAATTGCATCAAAATCTAATTTCTGTTCTTCTGGAATTACAGAATAAACATACATAGAAATTATCTGTCTTGTTGAATCGTCTACATTTGAAGCCTGAAAATGCAATCTTGATTGATTTGTTTTCTGGTTAAATTCAACACTTTTTACAGTTCCGCTCATAACGACAGTCTTTTCGCCGAGCTTAAACTGAAGTTTAACGCCCATGCCTTCCTGCCCTTTTCCACCGATTCTTATAAGAGCACCGTCTTCAGACAAATCTTCAATAAGGCACTTTATGCCAGGTTCCAATTCAATTGCTTTTATGTTTCTTGTTTTTGTTCCAGCCAGCAGATACAAATCTGCCATAATTGAACAAGGACAGCGTATGCTTCGTCTTTTTTGAGAACGCTGAAGATTTGAAGTCTGGTCAAGAGACAGAACTGAACGTCCGTGATAATGCCCTACACCGTGAACAGTTGTATCAAAGACATAACCTGCATCATTTTTTCGCCAGAAATAAACAGTAACTTTTTTCTTGCTCCAGTCAAAACAATGATACTGCGGCTTTGCAGGTTCCGGATATGTTATTGTCATTACACTGTCGTTATTAAGAACTGTAGAATAAAAAATTCCATGTGTAGGCAAAACAAGCCTAAGACGCTGGCCAGGACGAATAAATGCTGTATTTTTCAAACCAGTCTTTAACGGCGGATCGAGTTCAATTTTGCTTCTATATGCATAAAAACTGTTCAGAAGCTCAGCAGTATGCGGATCTTTCATGGAACCGACATTGTTTGCTATCTGTACGACAATGGCAATGGCCCGGTTTATGGCAGGAACAGACCAGAATAAAATTGTAGGTTCTTCAACATTTGCCATTTTAGCAAGTTTCCAGACCAGACGCATTTGTCTGAAAGAGAAACCTGAATCAAAACCAGTTGAATAAAAGTTTACAACTTTTTTTATTCCCATACTTATACTTACCTCTAAAAAATTAAGAAAACTTTTGAAAAATACAAACGTTTACCTTGCCTTTACAAAATACGTCTTTTATAATAACACAGAATCAATGAAAAAACAGTCACTTATATTACATTTTTTGCTATTTTTTGCAGTTTTTCTCTTTTGCATACTGCCGCCTGTCATAACAGAACCGCAGCAAGATAACAATTATTTTCCAGTTTATTCATTCTCAATCATACTGCTTTCTGTACTCTGGAGTTCAATCTGCATTTTTGCCATATACAACCAGAAACACGGCAGTCCTTCTTTCAGCACAACAGGCATAAAGCATTTTTTGAATTTTGCAAACATCAAATTCAAAATCAAATTAAAGAAATGCATTTCATGCTATAAAAACGGCCTTGTTACTTTAGCCTTGATTTTTATAAGCGGCTTTATTGCAGACTTTTTCAGCGGCAGAAAAAACATTGCAGTGCCTCAAAAAAGTCTTTTTGAATGGGCTTTGTTTTTTATAATAACAGTAATTCTTGCATGTACAGAAGAAATTTTATACAGATATTATCTTCCCAAAACTTTGAATTACTTCATTGAACAGACAAGCGGAACTTTTCATGCAGAACACAAAACACTGACCAAAGTTTCAAAAGGAATATGCGAAATTTTTGTAATTCTGCTTTTTGCACTCGGACACAGATATTCGGGGCTTCCAGCTGTTTTTCATGCTTTTTTTTCCGGCGTTCTTCTCCGCTAGAACATAAAAAAAACAGACACTTTAGTAAGTGTCTGCCTCATTCACAGTTTTTATAACTGCCTTGTATTTGCAATTTATATATTTTTCAACTTGCATTAAGAAAGCTGAAGATAAATCTGGTCTGCAAGACCGAAACCTGCAGATTTTGTTACTGAATTTGCAAGTTCATCATAAAGCATGTCTTCATACATATTCTGTGCATATTCATTCTGGCTTCCGTCAAGGCTT
>JAKSTS010000103.1 GCA_024402455.1 Treponemataceae bacterium | reverse complement strand
AAAAATATTTTTACAAAAAAAAGCTAGTTTTTTTATCTTTTTTTAGATATGTTCAAGTTATGACAAAAGATTTAACACAGGGCAAACCTTTTAATCTTATTCTTGGCTTTTCAGTGCCTTTGCTTTTTGGTTATCTGTTCCAGCAGTTTTATAACATTGTTGATACTGTAATCGTCGGAAAATTTCTCGGCAAAGAAGCACTTGCTGCAGTCGGTTCAACAGGTTCCGTAAACTTTCTGATTATCGGCTTCTGCATGGGCGTATGCAGCGGCTTTGCAATTCCAGTTGCAAACAAATTTGGTGCAAAAGACTTTAAAACCATGCGACAGCTTATTGCATGTTCAGCTGAACTTTCGGCAGTTTTTTCAATTGCATTTGCAATTCTTACAGTTTTATTCTGCAAACCGCTGCTTATATTAATGCAGACACCGTCAAATATTCTTGATTATGCTTCAAACTATATACGAATAATTTTTGCAGGCATTCCGATTGTGTTTTTGTATAACATACTTGCAGGAATTCTTCGTTCTGTCGGCGACAGCCGCACTCCGCTTTTATTTCTTGTAATTTCTTCGGTGCTGAACATTGCGCTTGACCTGCTTTTTATTCTTGTTTTTAAACTTGGCGTTGAAGGCGCAGCTTATGCAACGCTGCTTGCACAATTGATTTCAGGTTTAAGCTGTCTTATATATATAGCAAAAAAATTCGAGATTCTTCACTTAACAAAAGACGACTGGAAAATCCGTCCGCAGCTTTTCCCAAAATTGATAAGAACAGGCTTTCCGATGGGGCTGCAATATTCAATAACCGCAATCGGCAGCGTAATTCTGCAGACTTCTGTAAATACGCTTGGTTCAGATGCAGTTGCAGCAATTACAGCCGGCGCAAAAACACACATTTTTTTCTGCTGCCCGTTTGACGCACTTGGTTCCACAATGGCAACATGGGCCGGGCAAAATGCAGGAGCCGGCAAACTGCCGCGCATAAAAAAAGGGCTTTTTCAAAGCAGTTTAATCGGTCTTGTTTATTCTGCGGCTGCTTTTTTTGTGCTTTATTTCTTCGGAAAATATTTTGGTCTTTTATTTTTAAGCGCAGAAGAAACCGAAATTCTTTCAATGGTTCATTTTTTCTTAATTTCAAATGCCCTGTTCTATTTTCCGCTTACGCTCGTAAATGTCATCCGTTTTTGCATTCAGGGAATGGGTTACAGCAGGCTGGCTGTTCTTGCAGGGCTTTTTGAACTTATCGGAAGGGCGCTCATTGCAATCGGTTTTGTGCCAAAGTTTGGGTTCAAGGCTGCATGCTTTGCCTCGCCTACTGCATGGATTTTAGCAGATATTTTCTTGATTATTGCATTTTTTGCATGCTACAAAAACCTTGAAAAAAAAGAACTTATTTTCCGCGCCGGTTTTGATGAAACAAGACCGGAGTTCTAAAAGCGTTTTGCATGAACCGCCGGATCAAAACAGCTCCAGACAGTTTATGCTTCGCTTAAAACTTCGGCTCCGCGTTCCATTGCGGTTAAACCGGTGCGCACTAATTCCATAATGCCAAAAGGTTCAAGCAGCCGGATAAGACTTGCAATTTTGTCTTCGCTTCCGGTTGCTTCTATTACAAGAGAATCAATGCCGACATCAACAATATGTGCACGGAAAATATTTGCAGTTTCAATTACAACGCCACGGCGTTCACCAGAAACGGCAACTTTTATAAGGGCAAGTTCACGGAGTACTGTTTCAGACGGGTCGCAGTGTTTTATTGAAATTACTTCGACAAGCTTAGAAAGCTGTTTTTCAATCTGTTCCAGAGTTGATTCATCGCCACGCACAACAATCGTCATTCTAGACTGGTCATGGTTATATGTTTCTCCAACAGTCAAACTGTCAATGTTATAGCCGCGGCGGCTGAACAGCCCTGTTACACGACTTAAAACACCGGCATGGTTTTCAACCAGCACAGATAAAACAAATCGCTTCATTTTCTTCTCCGTTTATTACGATTTTGCGCACGAATCAACGCATAAAAACGAACGAACCCCGACGCAGAGCATCGAGGTATCGTTTTTCATAAAGTATCGCAGTCGAGTTCCGCTACACTTTTCAATGTATCGCCTGAACTTATCAGCAATTATTTATTCTGTTCCAAGTTCCACGAAACTGTACGCAAAATGTCTCCAAATACACCGGCAGCTGTTACGCCAGCGCCTGCACCATAACCGCGTACTGTAAGCGGAATCGGCTGATAGCGTTCGGTGTAGAATACAAATGCGTTTTCACCGCCGCGTACGCCATACAATGGGTTTTCCTGATTAACTTCAAGCATGCCGACAGAAACTTTGCCGTCTTTAATTGAAGCACCCATGCGCAGAACCTTTCCTTCTTTTTTAAGGTCAGCAATTTTTTTAGCAAAATAATCGTCAACCTGTGGCAGTCTTTTTAAGAATTCTTCAACAGTTCCGCTTGTATCAAAACTTTCTGGGAAAACTTTGTTCATTGTAATGTTTTCAAGCTCAATTTCCATGCCGCTTTCACGTGCAATAATCAAAGCTTTGCGTGCAACGTCCATGCCGTTCAAGTCGTCACGAGGATCTGGCTCAGTGTAACGCAGTTCTTTAGCTTCCATTACAGCCTTGCTGAAAGAAACGCCTTCGTCCAATTTTCCAAAAATGTAAGAAAGAGAGCCAGACATAATTCCGTTAAACTCTGTGAGTTTGTCGCCAGATTTGAACAGGTTCTGCAAAGTATCAATAATCGGCAGACCGGCACCAACGTTTGTTTCGTACAAGAAGCGGCGGTGCATTTTGTTTGCCGTGTCGCGCAAATCCTTGTAGAACTTCATGTTCATGCTGTTTGCACGTTTGTTTGGCGTTGCAATGCTCATACCGGCATTAAGAAGGTCCAGATAACGTTCCGGCAAATCGTAACTTGCCGTACAGTCAACAAATACAGGATTAAGCGGCTTAACGCGTTTAACAAATGCAATAATTTCGTCAACATTTTTGTCAGAAGTTGAAAATTTAACCGGTGGATTTTTCATGATTTCGCGCCAGTTAGAAAGGTCAATGCCTTCTTCGTTCATGTACATGCCGTCAATTGTGGTAATGCACATAACTTTAATGTCAACATTCTGTGCCAAAAGTTTAGCGTGCTGATCACGAATCTGGTCAATAAGAGTACCGCCGATTGTGCCGGCACCAAATGCAAATACTTCAATAGACTGGGCTGTGTTAAAGCAGAAACGGTGTGCAATGCGCACGGCTGTATCGCCGT
>JAKSTS010000102.1 GCA_024402455.1 Treponemataceae bacterium | reverse complement strand
AGCACTTGTTTCAAGTTTTGGTGCAAACGAAAAAGACACAGGTAGTGTCCGCGTTCAGGTTGCAATTTTGACAGAACGCATTCAGCAGCTTACAGAACACTGCAAAACACTTAAAAAAGATCAGAGCGCAGCTCGCGGTCTTTTGCGCCTGGTTGGTCAGCGCCGCAATTTGCTTAAGTATATGCAGCGCACAGACCTTGAAGGTTACCGTGCTCTTATCAAAGAACTTGGTTTGCGCAAGTAGTTATTAAAAAGCGTTTGCTTCGTTTTTTGCGGAGCAAATGCTTTTTTTTGTTGGATACTGCATTGTAGATGGACAGAATTTTTTAGAAAAAGCGATTATTCGTTTTTTGCAATGAATTCTGTCGCGGTGCAGTAAATATATTTACTGTCGGTTAAAAGCCGATGTTTCTCTAAAAGAGGAAGATACACTATGGTACAGAGAGTTACTTACAAAATTGGCGATCAGGAATAGATTCTTGAAACTGGTCGTCTTGCAAAACAGGCTAATGGCGCTGTTTATGCACAGTTTGGTGGTGCAGCAATTATTGCAACAGCTTGTGCTTCCGGCACTGCTCAGGAAGGCCTGGATTTCGTTCCGGTTACTGTTGATTACAACGAAAAATATTATGCTGCAGGAAAAATTCCTGGTGGTTTCGTAAAACGTGAAGGCAGACCAAAAGATAAGGAAATTCTTGTTTCTCGCTTGATTGACCGCCCGATGAGACCTTTGTTTGATGTTGCTTTCGGTCGTGAAATTCAGATTGTTCCAACATGTGTTTCAGCAGACCAGGTTAACCCGCCTGATATTCTTGCTGTTATTGCATCTTCTGCTGCTGTTACAATTTCAGATATTCCATTTAATGGTCCGGTTGCTGCATGCCGTGTCGGCTATGTAAATGGCGAATACGTAATCAATCCTACATATGAGCAGATTGAAAAAGGTGACCTTGAAATCGTTGTTGCCGGAACAAAAGACGGCTTTACAATGGTTGAAGGCGGTGCCAACGAAGTTTCTGAAGATTTGATGCTTGGTGCTCTGGCAAAAGCAGAAGAATTCATCCGCGAAATGTGTAAACTGCAGGAAGAACTTAAAGCTCTTGCTGGAAAAGAAAAACTGCCGCTTGCACCATCTACAGCAGTTCTTGAAAACAAAGATGCTATTAAAGCAGAAGCATTGCCACTTTTGCAGGTTGCATGTTACGAAAAATCTAAGAACGGCCGCTATGATGCAATTCAGAAAGTAAAGGCTGATATTGCAGCAAAATATGAAGAACAGCTTGCAGATGAAATGCAGGCTAAGCTTTTTAACGCTTTGTTTGATGACATGCAGTACGATATTCTTCGTTCTGGTATTCTTGATAAAGGTCTTCGTGTTGATGGACGTGGTCTTGAAGATATCCGTCCGATTACATGCGAAGTAAATGTTCTGCCTCGTCCACATGGATCTGCAATCTTTACACGTGGCGAAACACAGTCTTTGGCTGTTGCAACATTGGGAACTGCTCTTGATGAACAGGTTTATGATGATATTGATGGCGACAGAAGAGAACATTTCATTTTGCACTATAACTTCCCTCCATATTCAGTTGGTGAAGTTGGACGCATGGGAACAGGTCGCCGTGAAATTGGTCATGGAAATCTTGCACGTCGTTCTTTGGAACCAATGGTTCCAAACCGCGAAGCTTTCCCATATACAATCCGTGTAGTTTCTGAAATTATGGAATCAAACGGTTCATCTTCAATGGCTTCTGTCTGTGGCGGTACATTGTGTATGCTCGCTGCTGGTGTTCCAATGAAAAAGCCTGTTGCTGGTATTGCCATGGGTCTTATTACAGAAGCAGAAGGTGACAATCCTTACGGACGTTATGCAATTCTTTCTGATATTCTTGGTGAAGAAGATCATCTTGGTGATATGGACTTCAAAGTTGCCGGAACAGAAGATGGCATTACTGGTTTCCAGATGGATATTAAAATTGCGGGTGTTACATCTGAGATTATGCAGAAAGCTCTTGCTCAGGCAAAACGTGGCCGTCTGCACATTCTTGGCATCATGAAACAGACAATTGCAAAACCTGCTGAAAGTGTAAGCGAATATGCACCAAAAATTGATACAATGAAAATTGCAATTGACAAAATCGGTGCATTGATTGGTCCAGGCGGAAAAACTGTAAAAGCTATTTCTGCTCAGTTTGGTGTTACAATTAATACAGAAGATGATGGAACCGTTACAATTTACGGTAAAAACTCAAAAGCTACAGACGGTGCACGTGCTGTAATCAAAGGCATTGTTGAAGATCCTGAAGTTGGAACCATTTATAATGGAACTGTTAAACGCATTATGGATTTTGGTGCTTTTGTTGAGATTCTGCCTGGCAAAGAAGGCTTGTGCCATATTTCAAAATTCAGCCACCAGAAAATTGCTAAAGTTACAGACGTTGTAAAAGAAGGTCAGCAGATTCCTGTTAAATTGCTTGAAATTGATAAAATGGGTCGCTTGAATCTTTCTTACATCGATGCTATTGAGGCAGAAAAGAAATAATTATTCATGGCGATTCAAAAACGCACTTTGAATAATGGAATAATTCTCATTACAGAACCGATTGTTACTGCTAAAACCGTATCAATCGGTTTTTGGTTTCCTGTCGGTTCCCGTTTTGAATCAGACAGTAATCGTGGTGTAACTCATTTTGTTGAGCATATGCTGTTTAAAAGAACTTCTACAAAAACAGCATTTGACATTGCATGCACATTTGACCGTGTCGGCGGCTACATAAATGCTTTTACCGAACGCGATTTGATGTGCCTTCATGCAACTGTTCCGGCTGAACATTTGAGTTATGCGCTTTCTGTAATGTGCGAAATGGTTTCAGATTCTGTTTTTAACGAAGAAGACATCGAAAAAGAACGAAAGGTAATTGAAAGCGAAATAATTACTTCTCAAGATGATCCTGAAGAAGCTGCTTTTGATGAACTTTATGGTGTTTTGTTTCCAGAACAGAATATTTCAGAACCTATTGCCGGAACAGTTGAAGATGTTGCTAATCTTAAACGTGATGATATTTTCAACTGGTATAAAGAAAACATTGCTTCCGGTGCATTAACTGTAAGTATTTGTGGAAATGCTGACATAGATGAAACAACTTTTTTGCTTGAAAAGCTTGAAAAACGAAATCCTGCAAAAAAAATCTTAAAACCGGCGCAATGGAATGTTCAGAACAAAATCATCAAGGCGCCTTTTCAACAAAATCAAATCTTTGCGGCTTTTCCCATAAAAATG
>JAKSTS010000101.1 GCA_024402455.1 Treponemataceae bacterium | reverse complement strand
TGCAGTAAAAACACCAGAAGAAATTCTTAAACTGCCAGACGTAAAAGAGCGCATTGACTGTTACAACGAACAGACTATGCTTTTTGACAAAATGCTTAAAACACATACAAAAACAGAAGGCAATGTAATTATTACGGACTTGCGTGGAGTAGAAACAATAAACGCCGGAAACCGCTTCTACATTTACAGTCTTTACCCAGATCAGAATGTTTCCATGTGGATTGTAGACGGCAGAAACAAGCAGAATGTTTCCATTGCAATCGGCTACAGCGTATTAAACCGCTCATGCAAAACAGACATTGGTGCAATCTGTGCTTCTTATGGCGGCGGCGGACATCATCAGGTTGGCACATGCCAGGTTGCTTACAAAGATGCAGACAAGACAATTGCAAAAATTGCAAAAAAGCTTAACACACAGCGAAAAAAGAGATTTTTGTTTTTCTAAGAAAATTTCTAAAAGTTAAGCTGCAAATATTCACTTAGCATAAAAAAATGCCGGAATGAATTCAATGAGTTCAATCCGGCACTTTTCTTTTAAAGAAAAAAAGCTGACCAGTTACGGTCAGCTTCTGTAATATGCTTAGCGGGCATATTCAATAATTCGTGTTTCACGAATCATCGTTATTTTTATGCGGCCTGGATAGCGCAAATCTGTTTCAATCTGTTTTGCAATTGAACGGGCCAAATCCTTAACTTCAATGTCAGGGATTTTTTCGTTGTTTACAAGAACTCGTAATTCTCTACCAGCCTGAATTGCATATGCTTTTTCAACACCGTTGAAACCTTCTGCAATCTGTTCAAGATTTTCAAGGCGCTTAACATAATTATCCATTGTTTCGCGTCTTGCACCAGGGCGTGCAGCAGAAATAGCATCTGCAATCTGAACAATTACAGCTTCAATGCTTGCAGGTTCAATATCGTTATGGTGTGCACCAACTGCATTAACAACACGTGCATCTTCACCCATGCGGCGAACCAAATCCATACCGACTTCTGCATGGTTCTGGTCAGAATCTGTTTCTGCACCTTTACCAATATCATGAAGCACAGCTGCACGTTTTGCAAGGTTGCGGTCTGCACCAACCTCTGCAGCAAGAATTCCTGCAATTGAAGCAACTTCTTTTGAGTGGGTCAAAACATTCTGACCGTAACTCGTTCTAAAATAAAGCCTTCCAAGAGCACGCACACCATCCTGATTGATGTTGTTTATGCCGAGTTCAAAAAGAACACGCTCGCCTTCTTCGTAAATCTTCTGTTGAATTTCGCGTGTAACTTTCTGCACAACTTCTTCAATACGTGCAGGATGAATGCGGCCGTCTGTAATAAGCCGTTCAAGCGACGCCTTTGCAATTTCTTTTCTGACCGGGTCAAAACAAGAAATAACGACAGCTTCAGGTGTATCATCAATGATGATATCAACACCAGTAAGTGTTTCAAGAGTACGAATGTTACGGCCCTCGCGACCGATAATCCGACCTTTCATCTCGTCGCTTGGCAGCGAAACTGTTGCTACAGTAATATCGCCTGTAACTTCTGTTGCTATACGCTGAATTGTAGCGACAAGAATATCCCTTGCTTTTTTTTCTGCTGAAAGCTGGGCTTCCTGTTCAACTTTATTAAGAAGAACCTGCGCATCGCGGCGCGCATCATTTTCAAGATCTTGAATAATAAGAGCTTTTGCTTCTTCTGCTGTCAAGCCAGAAATTCGTTCAAGTTCCTGTCTGTATTTTTCTTCTTCATTAGAAAGTGTTTCTTCTCTTGTAGATATTACTTTTTCTCTTTCTACAAAATCATTTTCCTGCTTATCTAACGCAAGTACCCGCTTTTCCAGAGCTTCTTCTTTTTGAAGAATTCTGCGTTCTAAACGCTGTAATTCACCGCGCCGTTCTCGGTTCTCCCGCTCCTGCTGATTGCGTTCCCGAATTAGTTGATCTTTCGCTTCTAATAAAATTTCTTTTTTTTGAGCTTCTGCTTCCTTTATTGCATCTTGCTTTACACGTTCTGCCCGTTGTTCAGACGCAGATAGTTGAAATCTGGCATACAGCCAGCGAATAATCCATCCAAGAATAACACCAGCCAGTGGGAGGACTGCATACATTATGGCACTCATAACCATTCCTCCGAACTAACTAATCAGTTTATAGAATAACATATGCAATAAGCATTGTCAAACAAATAGTCTATATATAGAAGACTTTTATAATTACAGTTTTTAAAACCCCTTTAAAAATACAGCAATCTAAATCGTTCTGTTTCAACTATTTAAATTGCTTGCCACAAAAAAATTTACTGATTTTAGAGATGAACTTTATAAAAATCGTTTTTTATAAGGTTAAATGCAGATAATTTCATAAGAAAAATCAAATTCATTATTCTCGTCAAAAGAAGCAAAACGTCTTTTTATATCTTCAAGAACTTTCATTTCTTCTTCACGTGAAAGTCCTACAAATACTGCAATTCGCTTTGCAGGAGAATACAATGAACTGATTCCAGAAGTGCCCAACGAAGGAGCTATTGAATTTATCAAAAGTTCAGATGCAAACAAAGCTTCGTCAAATGCAACAGTAGTTTTATTTTTAGCAGTTGCACTAAAAATAACCGTACACTGCCGCAAATTTTTGCTTTCATTAAGCTTCATAAGATAAATAATCATACGCAAAAATTCCGGTCTTGAAGGCGGAGTTTTCTGCATGAATTTCTGAAGCGCAATTATTTCCGAAGAAATATCAGATTCATCTTTTTCAAAACCGTCAATTGTCAACGGTTTTATTTTGCCAGAATCAACAAGCGAAACAAACAGTTTTACCATTATAGGATCAAACTGTTTTCCTGCATTATCTAAAAGCTCTTCCCGGACTTCTTCATTTGAAAGCCTGTCTCTGTAAACCCTGTTGCTCGTCATTACATCATATGTATCTGCAATGCACAAAATTCTTGCAATTTCCGGAATCTGTTCTGCAACCAGACCTTTCGGATACCCTTTTCCGTCATACCGTTCATGATGAAACAAAACAGCATCGCCAAGACCTTCAAGATTTTCTACATAAGTCAAAAGCTGTGCACCAATAACGGTATGCTGGCGCATAAACAAATATTCATCATCTGATAATTTGCTGCTTTTATTCAAGATAACATCTGAAACACCAATTTTTCCAATATCATGCATCAAGCCCATTAAATGAATGTCTTCAACATATTTTTTATCTTTGCCCAGTGCTTCTGCAAGAACCGCAGCATAAGAAGCAACACGATAGCTGTGTCCGCCTGTATATTTATCTTTTGCA
>JAKSTS010000100.1 GCA_024402455.1 Treponemataceae bacterium | reverse complement strand
TAAAAACGCTTTAGAACGTTTTCATTCAGTAGTAAAACATTTTACAGAATACTTCTTAAAGTGTCCATAAGAGAAAAGACCGTCAAAAACGCACATTGTAAAGACAGTCCAAAAAAAACGAAAAACGCGCACTTATGTTTCAAAGAAACAATGCGCATTACTAACGCAAAAGCCTGCATATTTCAGTTTAAAACTGAAAACATGCAGGTTCTTAAATTTTTCTCAATCTGGAAATTTTCCAGTTAATCATCTGTGTTGTTTGCAAAAGCTTTTTCAATTATTGAACTTTCAACTTTTGGTGTAAATGCGCTTACAAGCGGCACAACAAAGAACGGAACAATAATTGCAATTGAAGCGGCAAGTGCAGAGTTTGCAGCACCCATAGTCATTGTCAAAATAATGGCAGTACCTGCACCACTGTAAATGCCGGCATATGCAGCAGCTTTTGTGATTTTCTTTGAATAAATGCCCAAAAGATAAGGCGCAAGGAACGCACCAGAAAGCACACCCCAAGACAAAGACTGCATTGTTACAATAAAACCAAGCTGAAGCTTAGAAATAAGATATGTTGCAAAAATAAAGACTGTGCTTAAAATGCGCATAATTGTTACAGATTTTTTCTCATCAAGGTCTTTATGCAGATAGCCTTTGTACAAATCGACTGTTATAGAAGATGCACTTACAAGCACAAGCGAAGCAAGAGAAGACATTGAAGCAGAGAGAATCAAAAGCATGATGATTGCAAGCAATGCTTCCGGCAGTTTTACAGCCAGAAGATTCGGCATAATCTGGTCAAAGTTGATTCCACCGTTTGCAAGGCGCGGAACTGTGTCTAAATCCATAAAAACATGCGAAAGAATACCGGAACCATAAGCAGAAATTCCAATTACAAGAGAAAAAACTGTCGTAATGATGGCTGCTTTTGAAATAACTTTTACATTTTTTATTGCATAGAATTTCTGCACCATCTGAGGAAGACCCCATGAACCAACGCTTGTCATAAAAATAAGCGATGCAACTGTAAGCCATGAAGGCTGCTGTGCAACAGGAACATGAGCCTGATAATTAACATTCACAGTATGAATTGCTTCTGTTAAACCACCGGCTTTTCCGATGAGCACTGCAAGCATTATGATTGCACCGACAAGCATAATGATTCCCTGAATGAACGATGTTACAGTAACAGCAAAATAGCCGCCCAAAACAAGATAAACACCAGTAATTACAACAAGAATAATCAATGCAAAGTCAAACGAAATATTGAATGTTGATTCAAACAAGTGACCAAGACCTTTGAAAATAGAAGCTGAATAAGGAAGAAGGAAAATAAAAATAATAACAGCAGAAATCATTTTAATATGGTCGCTTCCATAACGTGCTTCAAGAAATTCCGGCATCGTCATTGTGTCAAGATTCTGTGTCATTCTGCGGGTGCGTTTTGCAAGAATAATCCACGCAGCAAGAGCACCGACAACAGCGTTTCCAATACCAATCAAAAGTGCAGAAGGTCCAAATCCCCAGCCTTGTTTTCCGGCAAAACCAATAAAAACCGAAGCCGAAAAATATGTTGTGCCATAAGCAAACGCACTCATCCATGGACCAACGGAACGTCCACCCAAGAAAAAATCATTAAGGGTTGTTGTTTTTCTCATTCCCCAAATGCCAACACAAATCATAACTGCAAGAAATACAAGCAGCAAAACAAGACTTGCCATAACAGCTCCTTTTTTAACCTGAAAACTATCTTGCAATAAATATAGTATACTTATTATGAGAAAACAAGCTTTTTATGCAGTTATTTTTGATAATTTTAAGTTTTTTTTCGTCTTTTTACTATATTTATAAATAGCACACAAACTTTTAATTTAGATTCATTCAAATTTACATTTATTTTGTACGAATAAGACCATAAAACATTCTTTCATTCCGAATTTATTAGTTTTCGGCGGTTTCCAGCACGGAACCTTTTAATACAGCGAAATGTTGAACCAAATTCAGCATTTCGTTTTTTGTGCAAACCTTGCGTCTTTAGATAAGATGCTGAAACGTGTTCAGCATGACAGGCATTCAAATTCAGCATGGCAAGTCCAAATTTTGCCTTTTTTTTATTAAAACCCAAATTTCAGGCAGAATACAAAATTATTGAATTTTTCATGCTTTCAGATTTGTTTTTTTCGTGCTAGAATTGGTCTATGATTACGAACATTCTGCTTACAGCTGGAGCTGTAATTCTGCTTATTGCAGGTTTTTTAGGCACATTTCTACCGGTCATTCCAGGTCCGCCACTCGCATGGGCTGGACTTTTGCTTGCATTTTTTTCAAGCTATTGCCACATTTCAACAACAGCATTGATAATATGTGCGGTTGCTGCAGTTGCAGTTACAGTGCTTGATAATTTCTTTCCGATTATTGCAACAAAAAAATCAGGCGGAAGCAAAGCTGGAACGCTTGGTGCAACACTTGGACTTATTGCAGGCTTTTTTTTAGGTCCAATCGGCATAATCCTCGGCCCTTTTGCCGGTGCCTTTATTGGCGAACTTATTCATGACAGAAATGACACAGGTCGTGCTTTTAATGCTGCATGGGGCGCTTTTCTTGGCTTTTTGTGCGGCACAGGCATTAAAATGATTACTGTAGCAGCATTTATTGCTGTTTTTGTTTCTTCATTTGAATAATGCAATTATGGGAGGGGTTTCAGATGAACAATGTTGAACAATTCTGGCTTGATTTTTTAAAAAGCCACAAAATGAGCGAAGATACACGATATTCAGGCGAACTTTCGTTTGAAACGACGGACCCAGCTTCTGTTGAAGAATTAGCATTAATTCTGGGCGGCAAAAAAAAAGCCGCAACTTCTGCACTGGCAGCATTTGAGCTCGACAACGAAAAACTGCCTGTTGCGGGCAATTTTTATGTTTTAACAGACTGGAACAACAACCCGAAAGGCGTAATTCAGACAACAGGTGTTTTTGTACTGCCTTTTGATGCAGTTACATGGGAAATGGCACAAAAAGAAGGCGAAGACAACTCAATTGAAGAATGGCGCGAACGATACAACGATTTTTTTGATTTTGACAGCAGCATTATGGGCTACGACTTTACACCGTCAATGCCCGTTGTGTTTGAAGAATTTGTGTTCATGAAATAAAATTTTAAAAAGGCACCGGTCTTATCTTGGCTGAAACAAAATAAGACCGGTACTACGAGTTCGCATTTGGGCTAGTGCTACAAATTTGGCTAAACCTGGCAAAAGTATGTGAACCAAGATATGCGAAAACCAAACTCGTATTACTTGTACAAGTGTCGACTTGAAAAAGCTAAAAAAGAATTGCACCAACCGTTGCCGCGAAGAATAGTACCAAGAATTGTGAATTATCTGCAGTTTCCAAAGGCTGCCGAAAGCCTTTGTCGTG
>JAKSTS010000010.1 GCA_024402455.1 Treponemataceae bacterium | reverse complement strand
TTTTTGATAATCTTTATAACTCAAAAATAGAGGTTCTAGATAAGATTAAAGAAACAAAACTTGAAACACCTTTTGAAGCTGCTTGTTTATATACATCTGACCAGTCATCTGTGGTATAAGCTTTTAACACTGCGGTTCCAAAAGAAATTGCATCTGTTGTATTACCAACAGATTCCGCAGCTGCTGCTAGTGGGATATTCCCTGTAGCCAAAGCAAAAAGTCCTATGTAATCCGAAGCTTGTCCTATAATTGTGCATGGAGTTTCTATTGTTGCAAATAATAATGTGTCTGAAAATTCTGCAAATCCATCGTAATAAGACTCATTCCATATTCTATCAACATTTTCTTTTCCAAGGAGAACATTTAAGATTCCCCAAATTATAGAATTTTTATGAGCTACACCAGCTGCTTCCGTAGGTGTATTTGCTTGTGCAGTGGTGTTTTGTCCACCACCACTCATTCCAACCGGCGCGAAACTGCTGCTTGCGCCGCTATCGGCTTCCGCCGTTAGCCGTGTATTACCTTAGATTTCTGTTACAAAACTGCAACAATTAAGTTTAGTTTGATTTTCATTGGTTAGTCAATCATTTTCTTCAGGCTGAGTAAGATTATCTAGCCGCAAAGAACAAATACAGATAATGCAGACAATCCAGGTTTCCAAAGGGCTCCGCGCCTTTGGTCGTGGCCAAGACAGAAGGGTTCCAGGGAGGAAACTAGCGGCCTTCGAACTTTGAGCTAGTGTCCTCCATAGAAAAGTTTCCAATGTTTTCAAGCATTAAAATTCTTTTTTCAATTTCTGCTTGTTTCGCTAACAACCAGCAAGCAGCACAGTTTTTTTAATGAAGGAATTTTCAATAAAAACAAAAAAGCCCAAAAACCTGCGTTCATGCAGTTTCAGGGCTTTATTTAGAAAATCTTAAAATGTTTTCTATAAATTATTGGTTTGCGTAGTTGCTGAAATAATTCTGAATAAGAATTACCGGAGTTCCTTTATCGCCTGAACCTGAAGTCAAATCTGAAAGAGAACCAAGAAGGTCTGTAAGCTGACGTGGTGTTGTTCCCTGTGTAGCCATTGTACCTTTAAGGTTAGAATCTTTTTCTTTGATTTCTTTAATCATTGCAGCTTTAAGTTCATCGCCAGAAAGATCTTTGAATTTATTGTCTGAAAGATACTTCAATTTCAATTCGTTTGGTGTTCCAACAAGACCTTTTGTAAAAGCCGGGCTTACAACAGGGTCAGCCAATTCCCAGATTCCTCCCTGAGGATCTTTGAAAGCACCGTCGCCATAAACCATTACTTCAACCTGTTTGCCAAATTTCTTGATGAGTCTCTGCTGAACATCGTCAACAAGTGGCTGGCAGTTGCGTGGGAACAATTTTACAGAATTGTCTGTTGCAAGGTTTGAACCAAGAAGACCAAAGTTTTCATTATAGCCTGAACCGTCAACGCTTGATGTCATAAGTTCATCAAGACAGAGAACTTTTTTTGCACCGGCTTTTTCAAGGATTTTCTTGTTGCGTTTTCTTTCGTGGATAGAAGCAACAATTACATTGTCTGTATATTTAAGAATTGCACGAGGATCGTTTGCAAGAATAACTTCAACAGGACATTCTGCTGCTTTTTCATAATAGTCGATGTAATCTACACCAGTAAATTCATGTACGCAGTTTGGAAACTTCTTTTTGAATTCTGCTGCTGTAAAAACATCTGTATATGGGTTTACGCCAGAATCAAAGAAAACATCAGGATTAACCATCTTGTTTCCAACTTCATCACCTGGATAAGAAAGCATGATTACGAGTTTTTTGCAGCCACGAGAAATGCCTTTAAGACACATTGAAAAACGGTTGCGGCTCAAAATCGGGAAAATCAAACCGACTGTAGCATCGCCGAATTTATTAGAAACATCTTTTGCAATCTGGTCAGCAGTTGCATAGTTTCCCTGCGAAATTCCAACTACAGCTTCTGTAATTGCAACAACGTCACGATCGTTAATTTCAAGCTTTGCTTCTTCAACAGCTTTGCAAACACTGTCAACAACGATTGTTGGAAGGTCATCACCTTTCTTGATAATAGGGGTACGGATACCGCGGGAAATTGTTCCAGAATATTTCATAAATTCTCCTAATAAAACGCTACATCAGCGAAATAACAAAGAGACATAAAGCCCTCTGCCATGAAAAATTATGCCTGTATATTAGCTTTTTTTTGAACATAAGTAAAATGAATATTTTTTATAAACGACATAAGTCAAGCTTATAACATAAATCATAAATTTCAGCATCAATGAGTTTGCCTCAAATGCAGTACATTTTTTCTGCTTTACTGAAGCATAATAAGACATGGACGCGGTTCAAGCGCAAGCACCTCTTCTGGTGTCATCATCGGAGAATCATAACCTGCACCTGCAATTGCGGGTTTTGTAAAAAGTTTAAAAGATTTTAATGGAATATTTTTTGCTTCTGCATTGGCAGCATAAGAATCTTTTTTTTGTGCCGGTGTTCCAAACCCGTCTGCACAATGTACAAGATTTACACGGTCAAAATTTGTCCGCACGTTTTCACGATGGTTTATCATCCATGGTTTAAACTGATGAATGACAAGCATTCTTTTTCCGGGCAGTTCGTTTTCAATAAGATAGTCTTCTATCATCTGCTGTGCGGTGTTTACTTCTTCTGCTGTTACCCAGCCTATTTCCTGCATCGGTTTTGTTGTTCTCCATTCTGGATCAAGCGCAAGGTGAACATTTTCATATTTTAAATATGGCAGAAGCCGTTTTGTAGCGTATTCAACGGAATATTTTCCAATCTGATGATCTAAGAATACAAGCCAGTTACGCTCTGCAGCAAAATCAATATATTTTTTGATTGTGTCGCTGTTCAAATAACCGATTTCGCCTTCCGGCCAGCATGTGCCAAAAATGAGATAAAGTGCCGGTGTTACAGTTCTTGTGCCGTTTTCTGCGTCATATTGAGCAGCGAAATCAACCAGAATTGGTTCAAGGTCTTCAAGTGAATACTGCCCGATAATGCCCATTGAAGCTGCATTTGGATGACCATAAAAAGCAATTACATCGCTGTTCATCATAATCGGGTCATATGAGCTTAAAAAATGCAATGCTAAATCTTCGTCTGGAATTGCAGGTTTGGCTTCTGCTGCTGCTTTTTCAGCCTGCATAAATTCTTCTTCTGTAATCGGACCATAAACTGCAAGATCAGCAGAAGGCTCGGTTTCTGTTTTATTTTCTATTGGAACGGCAAAAAGACAAAACGAAGCAAAAACAAACATTGCACAAAAAACACTGACTTTAAATGAATTAAAAATTTTATTAACCTGCATACAAACCAAATGCTGTGCAATTATTGTTGTTTTTTTAAAAGAAACACAGCTAAATAGATTATCGACAATTAAAAAATCAGCTTAATATTTTTCTATATAGGAAACTCTAAAATCTGCAATTTTTATCAACATAAAACACAATAAAACAGCTGTTTTTTCACATTATTTCATTCTGCCTGCACGTTTAAAGCATTGCATATACATAAAAGCTGCTTTTTGCTATAATTGTCTTGTCGTCTGCTTTTGCAGCAACGGAGGTTATATTTTTATGGATGAAACATTGTGTCCATGTGGTTCTGGCAAAAAATACAGTGAATGCTGCAAACCAATTATTAAAGGAACAGCGAAAGCCCTCACTGCCGAAGCCTTGATGAGAAGCCGTTACACAGCTTATGTAAAACACGAAATTGAATTTATCGCTTCTTCATGTGTAAACGAAACAGAAGACAGCGAAATTGACCTTGAAGAAACAAGAAAATGGAGCTATGAATCAATCTGGTCTGGTCTTAAAATCATCAGAACAGAAAAAGGCAAAGAAAACGACAAAGAAGGCGTTGTTGAATTTATTGCTGACTATACACAGAAAGGTCTCCGTGAACTGCACCACGAAACAGCTAGTTTCAAAAAAATCAACGGTGAATGGCTTTATACAAGCGGCTACATGACCACAGAAACTGTTAAACGTGTTGTTCCAAAAGTCGGAAGAAACGACAAATGTCCATGCGGCTCTGGCAAAAAATATAAACAGTGCTGCGGCAGATAATTTTAGAAAAACACATAATTTTTAAACCTAATGCCGCTCTTTGTACAAATTGCACACAGAACGGCATTTTATTTTAACCAAAGGAATAAAGATGCAGATTATTACAGGTTTTCATGCCGTTGAAGAAATGCTCCGTTCGCCGTTATGCACTGCAAATGGAGCAAAACCGCATATTGAATATGCAAAACCAGGCCCACGCATAAAAAAAATTCTTGAAGATGCCAAAAAGCGCAATATTCCGGCAAAAGAAACAACAATGTCTGAATTAGATCAGCTTACGGTTAATCTTGCCAAAACAGCGCAAGAACATCGCGGCATTGTTCTTATTATTGAAGGCGCACAAAAAACAGCACAGAATTTCGTTCAGTTTGAACAGACACTCGCTGAAATCAGCAAAAAAGATTCAGCAGTTGTAGTTCTCCTTGATTCTGTAACAGACCCGCACAACGTCGGTGCAATAATCCGTTCATGCGACCAGTTCGGCGCAGATCTTGTAGTCATTCCAGAAAGACGAAGCTCAAGCGAAAGCGATGTAATTCTCCGTTCAAGTGCAGGCGCTGCAGCATGGGTTCCGCAGTCAATTGTAACAAACCTGAACCGTGCAACAGAACAGCTCAAAGAAGCCGGTTTCTGGATTTATGGCGCAGATGCAAACGGTTCTGCACTCGAAAAAACAAAACTTTCCGGAAAAATTGCTTTCATAATGGGAAGCGAAGGCTCTGGAATGAGTCATTCAATCCGCGAAAAATGCGATGTCATTCTGTCAATTCCAACTTGTGGAAAACTCGACAGCCTTAACGTTTCTGTTGCAGCCGGTGTCCTTTTATATGAAGCACACCGCCAGAACATTCAGGAAACAAAATAAAAAATTGCATATTGCAATCCGGATTTTAAAAATTCGGGTTGCAATTATATAAAATTTTCAGCTGCCGACAAAGCAATATTCTTAATACCGCACACAGCCTGATATAAACCGGAATTTAAACAATTTAAGAAATGAATGATTCAATAAAAACTTTTTACACATCGTCCCGTGCAGAATGGAGAAACTGGCTTTCCAAAAATTACAAAACAGAATCTGAAATATGGTTCATTTTTCCAATGAAAGAAACAGGTGAAGCAAGCCTTTCATATAATGACGCTGTCGAAGAAGCATTATGTTTCGGCTGGATTGACAGCACCATAAAACACATTGATGAAACTCACAGGGCACAGCATTTTACACCAAGAAAAAACGGCAGCCCATATTCAAGACCAAACATTGAACGCCTGATATGGCTGGAAAAACAAAACATGCTGACAGACGAAATACGTGAATCTGTCCTGCCATTAATAAAAGTCCCTTATGAATTTCCAGAAGACATAATTGCTGCAATTAAAGAAAACACTGAAACATGGAAAAATTATCAGAATTTTCCGGAGGGCTATAAACGAATTAGAATTGCTTACATTGACGCTGCAAGAAACCGACCTGAAGAATTTAAAAAACGCCTCGAAAGCTTTATTAAAAAAACTCACAGAAATGTTTTAATCAAAGGGTTTGGCGGCATTGATAAATATTACAGCCTTTCTTAAAAAATTATTGCTGCAAAGATTAATTCAAGCAGCTATTTTGAAATTCCAAGTTCATTTGAATCAAGCCAGATTGTAAACGGTCCGTCGTTTAAAAGTTTTACTTTCATATCTGCACCAAATTCGCCGTGTTCTACACGTGCACATTCTTTACGGGCAAGCTCAAGAACATATTCGTATATTTCGTTTGCATGCTGAGGTTTTCCGGCTTTTTCAAAACCAGGACGGTTGCCGCGGCGGCAGTCTGCATAAAGCGTAAACTGAGAAACAATTAAAAGTTCGCCGTTAACGTCTTTTAATGCAAGGTTTGTCTTGCCGTTTTCATCTTCGAAAATTCTAAGTCCAATGAGTTTTTTCAGCATTTTTTCTGCTGTTTCTTTTGTATCATCATCTGAAACACCAAGAAACACCAGAAACCCTTTTTTTATTTCGCCAATTATTTTTGAATCAACTGTAACATTTGCTTCAAGCACACGCTGAACTAACATTCTCATATAATTTGTTCCTCAAAAACATAAATTACACTGAACTGTCAAAGTTCTTTAAAAATAGCACCGCGGATTCGCTTTACATAGCCGACTTTGCTCACGGAAAAAAGCTTCAATGCTTTTTCCGGTTCTACACAAAGCTTTAATATTGCTTCACCTTCATGTTTTTCAAGCCCGACAGGTGTTCCAACAATCCGTTCGCTTTCATCATCAAAAGCAATCTCAATCATGCTGTCTGTTGAAATTGCATGTTCAATAACATGAATTTTTCCAAGAAAATCCATTCCGCTGGCTTCAATGCGTTCAAAACGCACAGACTCTGCCCTAAGCTGGACTGCATTAACTATTACTTTGCGTCTGATTCTTGATTTTAAGCCATCAATCTGTTCGTCTGAAAAATTCCGGTTTTCTAGTTCTGCATAAAATGCGTCAAGCACGCTGTCCCGTTCATTTTTTGAAAGAACTGTACGTTCAGGCTCTGCAATTTTCTGGGCTGTTCCGCAGGAAAGCATCATAAATGGCAGAGGATGTCTTACAGGCTTTTTTGTTTTTACGGCACCAACATATTCAAGACCGCTTTTCTTTAAGACTTCCCTTGCTTCTTCATCATCTGCAAAATCAAACAGATAAACATCTTCTGCAAGCACTGCCAGTACATAAGGTGCAAGCACCTTGCTGTTTTCAATTACAGCCCGTTTTTCCCTGTCAATTTTAAGGACATATCCTTTGTACAATGCAACAGAATTATATGTCCTCTCCCAGTCATCAAGTGAAAAGTCTACGCTTTGAGAAATTTCATATGAAAGAGCATCTTTCAAAACACTTTTTATTTTTTCTGAAGAAAAGCCTTTGTCAAAAGCCGCACTGCATGACTGACGTGAAATTTCAAAAACCGGCATTGTATCAAACCTTGTAATTGAAAGAACCTGCATGAGCGGCAGAAGGTCTTTTAAACCTGCACCCGGCAGAAGAGCTGCAGAAAAATCTGCATTAAGCGAAAGACGTCCTTTTAATGACGACCCGTTCTGTGCATCAAAATTATTTTCTGCTTCATATAAAGCTGCACTGAAAAAAGCAGATTTTACAAACGCACCGTCAGATTCAACAAGAAGCCCCATGTTAATAATCTGCTGCACGATTTTTGAAAGTTCCACATTAAGCGAAAGATTTTCACCCGAAACGACATTTGTACCTGCTTCATTTTTGGGCGGCTGAATGTCCTGCAGAAGCGACGCAAGACGGCTTTTTTTTATCGACCTTGATTCTGTAGTTTTTTCGCTTTCAAGCAAAGCAGACCGCATCAGCACAGGATAAGAAAAACCGCCGTCTGGAACAGTGCTGCATATTGAAAGCACAAGCTGTGCATATTTTTGCAACGTTTCATTCGTAAATCTTCCACACGAAGCTGCACATAAATAGCACGCACGGGAAACATCATTTAAATTTGCAAACTGTTCCCACTGTTCGACATTTACAGACAGATTTGTTTCTGTCTGCATAAGAAGCTTTAGGTTTTTTAAACCTTCAAAAACAAGAAAGAAAAAATTTTTTCCGTCTTTCTGTTTTGTAAACGGAAAAGCAGACTGCATGAGATTTTCGCCTTTTTTTTTTATTTTATTATCGTTTTTGTATAAATCCGGTTGTTTGAAAAAAAACGAAAAAACTGAAGCCAAAAATGTTGCAGAAAGGTCAAATGCAGTAGCTTTTGCAGCCGGCGCATCTCTTGACGGCAAAAGCAGCGAGCCCGAAAGCAGCGGCTCGATTTTTAACATCAAAAGAGGGTTCAAAACAAACCGAATCTGTTTTTGTTCTGTCTTGCGGTAAATTAAAAGCCGCTCTTCAAGATTCAAAAGCCGCTCATAAAGTTCTGCAAACGAAAAATCTGTAGAAAAAAACTGCGAAAGTTTTTCCTGTGTCGGCGAAGCAAGAATTTTTATTGCAGAAAGAATCAGGATATCATTTGGAGATAAAAGGCTGACAATTACATTAACATTTTCATCTTTTCGCAAAAATGCACTAAGTTCTTCAATAAGTTTCTGCTTATTGAAAGGTGTTTTAATTTCACCTAGATACATCCGCAAAAGCTCAAAAAAATGCGTATCATTCATTGTAAGAAGCGATTCGCGCCATGCAAGAACCGCTTGTGCCCGTTCACTTTGTTCCATTTAATATCCTTAAAAGATTCAGTTGAATCTGCTGTATGTTCTGTCCGTTCAGTTTACACCAGAATCAAGAGCTAAAACAATCAAAGCTTCAATGTTGGTTCTAAAACTTGCAGTTTTCAGAACATTCCTCAATCCAAGGTTTTAGCATCTTCTGTTGCTTCGCGCAGAGAATCATCATCCGTATATCTTAAAATGCGATAATCATAGCCCTGCTCTGCTAAGAATTTCTGGCGGTGCATGCCGAATTCTTCTTCCACCGTTCCTCTTGTAATAAGCGTAAAAAAACGTGCCTTTCTGTCTTTCGGACGGAGAATGCGGCCAAGACGCTGTGCTTCTTCCTGCCTGCTTCCAAATGTTCCAGAAAGCTGAATAGCCATAGACGCATCAGGAAGGTCAATTGCAAAGTTGGCAACTTTTGAAACAACAATTACACGGTTTTCGCCAGACCGGAACGACGCATAAATGCGGTCGCGTTCTGCATTTGGTGTTTTGCCTGTAATAATTGGTGCATTAAGTTCTTTTGCAATAATTTCGAGCTGTTCAATATATTGACCGATTATAAGTATTTTGTCTTCAGGGCAAAGCTCAATAAGTTTTTTTGCAACTTCACGTTTATAAAGGTTGTCACTTGCAATTCTGTGCTTGGTGCGCTGATTTGCAACAGCGTATTCAATTTCTTTATCTTCAGGCAGATCAAGCCTTATTTCTACACATTCAGCTTCTGCAATCCAGCCTGAAGTTTCAAGCTCTTTCCACGGAACATCGTAGCGCTTTGGGCCGACAAGACTGAAAACATGACCTTCGCAGCCGTCTTCGCGCACCAATGTTGCAGTAAGCCCGACACGTCTTATTGTCTGAAGTTCTGCCGTAATACGGAAAACAGGTGCCGGCAAAAGATGAACTTCATCATAAACGATTAAACCCCAGTTCCGTTTTCTGAACAAATCAAAATGCGGATACGGCGAATCTGGATTTGGACGCCATGTTAAAACCTGATACGTTGCAACAGTAACAGGTTTTATTTCTTTTTCTTCTCCTGTGTATTCACCTATCTGGTCTTCTTCAAGAGAAGTTTTATCCAAAAGTTCTGCAATCCATTGATGTACGGCTGAAATATTTGTCGTTACGACAAGCGTACTTGTTTTTAGCCGGGACATAATTTCCATGCCGACAACAGTTTTGCCTGCACCGCACGGAAGCACAATCGTGCCAAAACCTGTTCCTGGTCCTTTATTGCCGACAAGCGCATCAGCTGCTTTTTTCTGATAGTCGCGGACAACAAAATTATTGCCCGAACGGCACGAATCCCGCATTGAAATTTCCAATGGTTCACCGTCTTTTAATGGAACAAGATCTTCAACAGGCCAGCCAAGCTGCAGAAGTTTCTGTTTGACTATTCCACGGTCGATAAGTTTAAGCGCAAACCGCAGTTTTTTATCATCAGGGTCAGCCGTCAAAAAATCGCGCATCTGTTTTGCAGCATTTATTTCTTTATAAATTGGCAGAGAATCCGTTACAAGAAACAAAATCTCAAATGAATCAGATTCAACATTTTCAGGCACGACCATGCGCAGTTTGCCAAAACGACCTGCCGTTTCCTTCATCCAGAATTCAACAGCCTGAGGAACAGGAAATCTTGAATATTCAGTTAATGTTGAAATTGCATCTTCTGCACTGAATCCTGCGCTTGCTGCGTTCCACAATGAAAGCGGCGTCAGTCTATATGTATGAAGATGTTCAGGCGACCGTTCAAGTTCTGCAAACGGAATCAGCGCATTGCGGCATTCTTCTGCACGTGGAGCATGAACATCTAATAAAATCGTGCGGTCACTTTGAACAATAAGTGGATTTGTTGAATTTAGCATAGCCGTTTATTTTAACGGTTTATGAAAAGAGCGACAAGTAAAAACAGAAAAAAATTGATTGTTTTTAATTTTTCTTCGTTCAGAACATTCAATACACCCGCTTGAATGGGGTGTTAATCTATTTTCTTTTAATAAAATGCTTTTTCAAAGATTTCCACAACATTTTCCACATATTTTTGCAAAAGTAAAAAATAATTTCTAAAGTCTTTTTTTAGCCCTCCGATAGATTAGTATCAGGCATAAAACATCTGACTTATCAAGTCTATTTATGTGAATCATTTTTTGCTTCACAGGATGTTTTCAACAGGAAGGGAGATAAATTATGGTTATCAATCACAACATTAGTGCAATGTTTGCAAACAGAACTTTGGGACAGACTAATGAATCTAGCCAGAAAGCAATGGAAAAACTTTCTTCTGGTTATAGAATTAACCGTGCAGGTGATGATGCATCAGGTCTTGCAGTTTCAGAAAAAATGCGTGCACAGATTCGTGGCTTGAACAAAGCATCTGAAAACGCACAGAACGCAATTTCGTTCATTCAGACAACAGAAGGATATCTTCAGGAAACAACTGATATCGTTCAGAGAATCCGTGAACTTGCAGTTCAGTCAGCCAACGGTATCTACACAGCAGAAGACCGCATGCAGATTCAGGTTGAAGTTTCTCAGCTCATCGCTGAAGTTGACCGCATCGCTTCAACAGCTCAGTTCAATGGCTTGAACATGCTCACAGGCCGCTATGCAAAAGAAAACGGCGACAACACAGTTACAGCTTCAATGTGGTTCCACATTGGTGCAAACATGGACCAGCGCTCACAGGCTTTCATCGGCACAATGACATCTACAGCTCTCGGAATCAGAACATTCGGAAACGAAGAGATTCTTTCTCTCGAAACTCCAGATTCTGCTAACCGTGCAATCAATACACTTGATGAAGCACTCAAAAAGATTAACAAGCAGCGTGCTGACCTCGGTGCATATCAGAACCGCCTTGAATACACAATCGTTGGTTTGGATATCGGTGCTGAAAACCTCCAGGCAGCTGAATCACGCATCCGTGATACAGACATGGCTGAAATGATGGTTGAACATACAAAGAACCAGGTTCTTACACAGTCTGGCATTGCAATGCTCGCACAGGCAAATCAGCAGCCACAGTCAATCCTTGGATTGCTCCAGTAATAACTGCTTTATCCTATATGAAAAGAGCACAAGTTTTTATGCTTGTGCTCTTTTTTTTTGTTCTGTGGGTAAATTTGCTGATAGAATCAAAAAGCGTCTTACATTAGATTCAATTTGTAAAGAATTTTAACCGCTAAAATAAATTTTCAAAGGATTTTTTTATGAGAAATTTGCTTGCCGAGCTTGGTTATTCACAAAAAGAAATTGACGAACGTATTAATACGGTCTGGAACACAATATTTGACCAGTCATCAGACAGCAAATTTTATCACCAGCAGACGAAAGATTCTGGCTGCATGGAAGATACAGGAAATATTGATGCACGAACAGAAGGAATGTCTTACGGCATGATGATGGCTGTTCAAATGAACCGCAAAGATATTTTTGACAGCCTTTGGAAATGGTCAAAAGAAAACATGTTTCTTACATCAGGCGAAATGAAAGGATATTTTGCATGGTCATGTAATTTAAAAGGACAAAAAAATTTTGAAAGTCCTGCTCCAGACGGCGAAGAATTTTATGCAATGTCCCTTTTCTTTGCAGCAAAACGCTGGGGCAACGGCGAAAACATCTTCAATTATGAAAAAGAAGCCAAAGAAATTCTTCATACATGCCTTACACACAAAAAACCTATGTGGAATAAAGACAATGCCCTTATTTTATTTGTACCGGCCTGTCCTTATACAGACCCGTCTTATCATCTGCCACATTTTTATACACTTTTTGCAGAATATGACAGCGAAAACAGTGAATTCTGGAAACGCGCCGCAAATGCAAGCAGAAAATATCTTGAAATCAGCTGCAATAAAAACACAGGCCTTTCTGCAGAATATGCACATTTTGACGGTTCCCCAGTTTTAGACTGTCCTTGGGGCGACCACGGCTTTTTTTACAGCGATTCATACAGAACAGCTGCAAATATCGGTCTTGATGCATTATGGAATGGTTCTGCAGACTGTTTAACAGACCGAATAATTGCAATACAGAACTTTTTTAAAAATATAGCTCCCTGTGACTATGGAATCTATAAAATAGACGGCACACAGGTTGAAGGCTCTGCACTGCATCCGGTTGCACTGCTTGCAACACTTGCACAGTCAAGCCTTGCAGTTTTTGCAAACAAAGACGCAAACCCTAAGGCTTTGGAAAATGCAAAACATTTTGTCAATCTTTTCTGGCACACACCCCTTAGAACAGGCAAAAGACGCTATTATGACAACTGTCTTTATCTTTTTGCCCTTCTTGCTTTAAGTGGAAATTACAAGCCATATTAAAACATAATGCTTTTTATAAAGCCTGTGCTTCGCATTTTAAAATTTGGCGATATTCTGAAACTCAATTGATTTTTTAATTTGAAGTAAATAATCATTTGTGTTGTATGGACAAATAAAAAATCTTATAATTTTTACAAATGTTTTATTTTTTTTCTTGCAGACCAAACACATACAAGGTAAAATTATTTTATGAAATCATTACACATTTTTGCTTTATTTTTTATAGCATTCCCATTATTAGCACAGACCACATCGATGCCGTCAATTTCGTCGCCATCAATGCCTTCAGTTTCAAGTTTTCCAACAATTTCTTCAACATCAGCCAGCCAGCCGCAAAAACAAAAAACAGATGAAAAACCAGCTGCCGCAAAAGATACAAGCTCAAACAACGAAGCTTATCTTACAGCAGCAAGCCTTGCAAACCTTTCAACTTCTTTTCTTGGCGGCGGCACAAGCCAAAACAAAGACATTATTTCAAATCTTTTGAATAATACAAATAATGAAAATCAGACAACAAATGTTCTGCTTCAGCAAATTTTGACACAACTTGAAAATATGCAGAAAGAAATTGATGAAAAACCCGTTTTCAATTCAATACAGGAAAAACCCAAAACATTTGAAGAACCACCACAGAATGGCGCAAAAATAATCCGTTTTTCTGCAAACGGCTATAATCTTCTTTCAACATGCCGAGAAATTTTTTCTTCTGAACAGTCAAACGATGGAAGTTTCTTAATTACAGGCGACAGAAAATATCTTTCAAATAACCAGACAAGAACCGAAACTTTTTATCTGCTTTTCAATAAGATTTCTGCAAAAACATATGATGTTGCAGTTACAGTCATTCAAGATTATCAAAACAGCTATTCATTCCTGTACCAGCTTTCTGGGAAAATGCCTTTAACGGCATATGCAACAGGCAATCTTATTTCTTTAACAGTAAATGAACCTGAATGGAAATTTGATATGCTCATTGATATTGCAGACATGAACTAACTCAAATTAGAACTCTAAAAAAGACAGCCGCAATGAATATTTTCATGCCGGCTGTTTTTTATTTGTGCAGTCCGACACAGCTGTTTATAAAAAAATATACCAGTAAAATATTGCAGATTTGTACATCAATTTAATTCTTAAATAAAAGCAGCTTTTATTATTCCCATCAAAAATTTAAGGCTGGCAAAAACTTTGAATGAATCAAAAGTTTCTGTCAGCCTTAAGTCATTTAATCGTCAATGCCATAAGCATATCCAGACTATCTTGCAGGTCATAACAATTTAACTTTTTGAACTGTTAGCAAAGACCTGCAAATAATTCCAGAAAATTTATAGCATTACTCTTTAACACCACCGATTGTCAAACCAACAACGAAGTATTTCTGTACGAACGGATAAACAACCAGAATAGGAAGTGTTGCAACTATTGTAATAGAAGAACGGATACTAATTGGTGTAGATTTTGCAGACGTTGAACCACCGCCTGCTGCAACTGCCATTGAGTTAGCATCTGCTGCAGATGAACTCTGGTTCTGGCTCTGCTGCAAGAATGACATCAATACGTACTGCAATGAGTGAAGTTTTGGCTTATCAGAACAATACAGGTATGTATCGAACCAGCTGTTCCATGCATTTACGGCTGTAAACAAAGAAACCATAGCAACAGAAGGAACAACCAGTGGCAGAATAATCTTAATGAAAATTGTAAATTCATTAGCACCATCAATACGAGCTGATTCAACAAGGCTGTCTGGCAATCCGTTTATGTATGTTCTTACAAGAATAAAGTTGAAGATATCTACAAGACACGGAACAATGTAAACAGCATATTTTCCCAAAAGGTGCAGTTTCTTGATAAGCATGTATCCTGGAATCAAACCTGCATTTACATACATTGAAATAACAAGAATTGTTGTAAGAGACTTTCTGATAACAAATTCCTTACGGCTCAAAGCATAAGCAAGCATTGTTGTACAGAATACATTCAAGATTGTACCAAAAATTGTACGTGTTACAGAAATAATTCCAGCCTGAAAAATACGAGGTGTCTGAAACAAATCAGTATAGTTCTTCCAGGTGAATTTTCTTGGGAAAAACTTGATTCCACCTTTAAGTGAATCAAGACCATCGTTCAATGAAATAGCAATTGTATTCCAGAATGGATAAACTGTAGCAATAACAACAAATCCAAGTGTAATATAGATAATTAAATCGAAAATAAAGTTACTTAATTCTGTGCGTCTTTTTGCTGCAGCATATGCACTTCTCTTCTTTTCATCTATCATATCAAACGCTCCTCACCGCTCTTCTTAGCAATAGAGTTTGCTATAACAAGAAGAAGAATATTAACTGCATTTTTAAAGATACCGGCAGCAGTAGCAAGACCATATCTAGACAGTTTGAAACCATATTTCAAAACATAAATATCAATTGTTTCTGCTACATCTTGAATCATACCGTTCTGCAACAAATATGGCATTTCAAAGTTAGCATCAAGGATATGACCGGCAGACATAATCATCATGATAATGATTGTCGGTTTAATTCCAGGAAGTGTAATGTGCCAGATTTTGCGGAGACGTCCACAACCATCAATCTGTGCTGCTTCATACAAACAAGGATCAATAGCTGTCATTGCACCAAGATAAACAATTGTGTTCCAACCAACTTCCTTCCATACATAAGTCCAACCGATGATATTCCAGAAGTATTTCTGTACAGCAAGCCACTGTACAGGCTGGTCAACAACACCAAGCCACAATAATATTTCATTTAAAATTCCGTCTTCAACGGAAAGTACATTCGCAACCAAACCAGTAACTATAACCCAAGAAAGAAAGTGAGGGAGATAAGAAACTGTCTGAACAAATCTTTTAATTCCGATATGGCGTACTTCGTTCAAGAATACAGCAATCAAAATTGCAGTAATATAACCAAGAACGGTACTGATAATACTCATTCCTACTGTATTTCTTAAAGAAAGAAGGAATTCTTTTTCAGTAAAAAGTTGGATAAACCATTTTAAACCAACCCATGTCTGATCAGTAAATGATTTATAAGGCTTGTAATCCTGAAAAGCCATTGTCCAACCAAAAAGTGGAACATATCTGAACAGAATGGTGTAAAGAACGAATGGGACAGACATAACGATAAGCATTTTCTGCTGACTCAAAATCTGCCATTTGCTTTTTTTATTTATCAGCACTGCACCAGTTGAAACTGTTGTGGTGCCAGAATCTTTTTTATTTTCCATAAAAAATACACATCCAAAAATGATTAAAAAAATAGTCCACAGAAAGTCTCCGTGGACTATATCTTAAGCGGAAGAATATTAAAAATATTCTTCCGTTACAAAATCAAGCTTGACACTCAGCGTGCCAGCAACTAATTAGTCCTGAAAACCACCGAATACTTCTACACGGTGATCGAGCTGCTGCTGCATGAACTTGTTGTATTTCTCTGTAAGAGGAGCAAGCAATGAAGCATATTCAGCCCATGTCTTTTCGAAATCAGCTGGTTTGCCCATGATCATCAATGGAAGATATTTTCTCTGGATTGTTTCAAATCCAGTCATAGCAATTGCTGCTTCTTCTTCGAATCCACCGTTTTCAGCAGATGGGTTGCACTGCCACATTGGATACCAACCGGCATTCTTTGGTGGGTTTCTGTCTACGAATTCAGCATAAGAACCTACACCGTAAGCCTTCCACAATTCGATATCAACTGCTTTAGAGCAAAGTTCATATTCCCATGCGAGGTCATCCATAGAACGTGTATAACCACTTGGCATTGTTCCTTCCAATTTTGGAGCTTCTTCTGTCCAAAGTGTAGCACGGTTCTTCTGAATCCAGTTTGGATCTTTCTGCTGTGCGCGCTGTTCGTCTGTTCTTGAAGGACGACCCTGTGCATCTTTCTGCCAGTCTTCACCTTCAAAGCCCCAGTAAAGAACTTTCTGGTTTTCTTCTTTAATCATCTCATCCATGAATTTGAGAATCTTAATAGCTTTTTCTTCAGAACATTTTACAGTGATACCATAACCACGCTGGAGGTTTGGCAATGACTGATCACGGTAGTGAGGTTTAACTGATTTATCAAATACAATTGGGAGTGGAGCATATGTTCTTTCGTCTTTTCCAGCAGACCAAAGTGTCTGTTCTGGTTCACCCATGAACTGCCATCCCTGAATAAACATACCAAGAACACGGCCCTGTGCAATCTTTGCATAGTACTGGTCACGGTTGTCTGTGAATGAAGCTGGGTCGATAAGTCCTCTCTGGAAATATCCGTTAGCAAGTTTGAACCAACGTTTTGCGTTTTCGTCAACGAAGTTGTCTGTATAAACATATTTGCCGTCTACCAAGTTAACATGTCCGTTACCATCGTTTGGATAACCAGCCAAGAAGTTCGGTGGGTTCCACAAGTCGAATGCTTCCCAGTCAGCTGTGATGATTGAGAATGGAATTGTTGGCATACCGTCAATTGTTGGGTATTTCTTGTAGTATTTTTCAATAAGGTCGAAATACTGGTCAATTGTTTTAACTTCTGGATAGCCGAATTCTTTAAGAACTGCTTTCTGAATCCACCAACCGTTCTGGTTGTAATATGTATCAGAAGGAATACCGTCGATTACACCATAGTTTGGAAGTGAGTAGATGTGTTCTTTAACAATGTTTCCGTTTTCATCTTTCTCAGAATCCTGGTCAATCATTTTTTTCCATGCAGATTCATAGTGCTTCATAAGATTTGGAGCATATTTTTCTACTAATGGTTTAAGGTCTCTAAGACATCCAGCACCCTGGAACTTTTCTGAATCTACTTCAACGAGATCAGGAAGGTCACCTGAAGCAATAAGCAAACCAATTTTCTGGTCTTTATCACCAACAAGAATATCCCAAGAGAATGTTACACCGAATTTTTCTTCGATCCATTTGTATGCCTTATTGTCAGCAGGCGGCTGTTCTCTTTGTTGGATTGTAAAAATTGAGATGTTCATAGCTTCTTTCTTGCCATTAGCAGAAGAGCCTTTGTTACATCCCACCAAGCTCAATGCCAGAACTGCAGCTACTGCAGCTAACATTATCTTTTTCATAATTCCTCCATATTCCTTTATAGGAAATATGATAATACTACGTTAAACGTTTTACAAATAGGGAAATACCCCTACAAATTTCAAGAAATATTACTTAACAATATTTTAGTATTATTTTTGAAATTTAAAACTCAAAAACATTCTTTTCTCTTTAAACTATACAAGAAAATAGTATTAAAATATTAAAAAATTACCACAACAACACAAGTGTATAGCTATATATTTGTTTTTTGCTATATTTTTTTATAGAAAAGTGATTTTTTGACTTGTCTTCACTATTTTTATTTCATAAAATAGGAATGTAAGTATAAAACAGCTTAACAGGAGCATATATGGTTGTTGTTGTAAAGAAAAACCCGGACGAAACACAGTTTGAAAATCTTTTAAACTGGATTAAAAGTCTCGGAGTTTCAATTCATAAAAGCGAAGGCGAAACTTCAATTGTCCTTGGACTTGTAGGTGACACAACTGCAGTTGACATTGATCTTGTTCGTTCTCTTGACATTGTTGAAGACGTAAAACGGATTCAGGAACCTTATAAAAATGCAAACAGAAAATTCCACCCGGAAGACAGCATCATTGATGTCGGCGGAATCAAATTTGGTGACGGAAGTTTCAATATTATAGCAGGTCCATGTTCTGTTGAATCTGAAGAACAGGTTACATGCATTGCACAGCAGGTAAAAAAATCTGGTGCAACAATGCTGCGCGGCGGAGCTTTTAAACCAAGAACTTCGCCATACTCATTTCAGGGTTTAGGTGCAGACGGCATCGAATATCTTTTAAAAGCAAAAGAAGCAACCGGACTTCCTATTGTTTCAGAAATCATGGAATTTTCTCAGCTGCCGCTTTTTGACGATGTTGATTTGATTCAAGTTGGTGCACGCAATATGCAGAATTTTGAACTTTTAAAAGAACTTGGACACACAAAAAAGCCTATTCTTTTAAAACGCGGTCTTGCAAATACAATTCAGGAACTTTTGATGAGCGTTGAATACATCATGGCCGGCGGAAACGAAAATGTAATTCTCTGTGAACGCGGCATCCGTACTTTTGAAAATGCAACAAGAAACACTCTGGATATTTCTGCAATTCCTGTTCTAAAAAAACAGACACACCTTCCTGTTGTAATTGATCCGAGCCATGCCTGCGGCATTTCATCTTTTGTAAAACCGCTTGCAATGGCTGCAACTGCTGCCGGTGCAGACGGACTTATGATTGAAGTACACAACGACCCGCAGCATGCACTTTGTGACGGTGCCCAGTCTTTGACACCGCAGGTTTTTGACGAAGTTGCAAAATGCTGTTTTGCACTTCATCCTTATTCCTGCAAATATTAATTTTTATCAATGTTTTAATTCTTTTTATTTCAATGAATTAAAACAGCGGCTTTTAAAGAAGCTTTCTTAAAAACTACAGACATACTGCTGACTGCTTTAAAGACAGCAGTATGAAAAGCCGGCTCTAATTTTTAAGCCTGCTTTTCAATTATTAAAGACTAAAACCTGGAGATTATTCATGATTATTGGAGTTGTCGGCTTAGGACTTATCGGCGGATCAATTGCAAAAGCAATAAAACACAGCACACCACATACAGTACTTGGCAGAGACATATCAGAACCTGTTTTGCGGAAAGCAATTCTTTTAAATGCAATTGACGGTCAATTGACGGATGAAAAACTTTCAAACTGCGACATCGTTATTATTGCCACATATCCTGGAATCTGCATTGATTTTGTAAAGCAGCATGCTTCTAAATTCAAAAAAAATTCATTTGTAATGGACTGCTGCGGAACTAAAAAAGCAGTCTGCGAAGCACTATTCCCGGTTGCAAAAGAACATGGCTTTACTTTTATCGGTGCACATCCAATGGCAGGTCTTGAATATTCAGGTTTTGACAATGCACAGCGGAAACTTTTTAACAATGCTTCCATTATACTTGTTCCACCAAAAAACACAGACCTTGAACTTCTTCAGGTAATAAAACAGTTCTGGAGCAGTCTTGGCTTTTCTAATTTTGAAATAACAACACAGGAAAAACACGACAGAATAATCGCCTACACTTCTCAATTAGCCCATGTTGTTTCAAGTGCATACATAAAAAGCCCAACAGCAAAGGAACATGCCGGTTTTTCAGCAGGAAGCTACAAAGACATGACAAGAGTTGCACGCTTAAACGAAACAATGTGGACAGAACTTTTTCTTGAAAATTCAGAAAACCTTTCGAAAGAACTTGATACAGTAATTAATAATCTGACCCAATACCGGGATTCTCTTAAAGCAAAAGACGCAGAAACTCTGAAAAACCTTTTAAAAGAAGGAAGAATCTGCAAGGAAAATGCAGACAAAGGCGAAGACCGCTTATGAAAACAATTCAAGTTGCAGCTTCAAAAAATTACAATGTCCTCATTGATGCAGACATGCTTGAAAAATGCGGTTCTTTGATTAACGAAACAGTAAAACCGTCTCCTCAAAAAGTGGCCGTTTTTTGCGATGACATTGTAGAAAAGCTTTATTTCAAAAAAGTTGAAGATTCTTTGAAAAACGAAGGATTTCAGGTTTTTAAGTTTGTCTTTAATAACGGCGAAGAACAGAAGCACATCGGCACAATTACACAGATGCTCGAGTTTCTTGCATTAAACGGTTTTTCACGAAAAGATCTTGCAATAGCTTTAGGCGGCGGCGTAACAGGCGACATGACCGGTTTTTCTGCAGCCATTTATATGCGCGGAATCCGTTTTGTACAAATTCCAACAACATTACTTGCAATGGTTGATTCTTCTGTCGGAGGCAAAACAGGATGCAATTTGAGTGCCGGCAAAAATTTAGCAGGCGCATTTTATCAGCCGGAACTTGTAATCTGCAGCACGGACTGCCTTAAAACACTTGATGAAAAGAATTTTGCATGTGGAATTGCAGAAGCAATTAAAACTGCGGTCATTCAGGATGCCGAACTTTTTCAGATTTTCAAAACACGCATAACAAAAGATGATTCTTCTTCTCTTGAAAAAATTATAAGCAGATGCGTTGAAATAAAAGCCAGCGTTGTTTCCAGAGATGAAAAAGAAAACGGTTTAAGACAGATTTTAAATTTCGGGCACACACTTGGTCACGCAATTGAACGCTTGAGCAGTTACAAAATTCACCATGGAGAAGCTGTTGCAATCGGCATGAGCCTGATTACAAAAGCATGCATGAACAAAAATCTTTGCAAATCTTCTCTCTACAATGAATTAATCGAAGTCCTGCTGATAAACAATCTTCCTGTAAAACACAGTTATTCACAGCAGGAACTTTACAGCGCTTCATTATCAGACAAAAAACGAAACGCAGATTCAATAACTGTTGTTTATTCACCGAAATTAGGCTGTTCAAAACTTTTAAGTTTGCCTTTAAAAGATTTTGAAAATTTCATTGCGGCAGCTTTTGACTGAAAGACCTTTTATGAACATAGAATTAACGCCATCTAAATTAAACGGAAACATTGAAGCAATTGCATCAAAATCTGACGCACACAGAGCATTAATCTGTGCTGCCTTTGCAGACAAGCCTTGTACAATAAAACTTTCAACCACTTCAAATGATATTGAAGCAACAATAAACGTTCTGGAAGCTTTCGGTGCGTCATTTGAAAAGCAGCAGAATACACTGATTGTTTTTCCACGGAAAAGCAGGTCATTAGACTGCACGGCAGACTGCAGAGAAAGCGGTTCAACACTGCGTTTTTTGCTGCCTGTTGCAGCCGCAATTGGCGGGGAAATCGTTTTTGAAGGCAGCGGAAGACTGCCTGAAAGACCGATTACAGAATTATGCACAACTTTAAAAGCAAACGGCGCTTTATTGACACAAACCTCAACAAATTACCTTCCGCTGAAAATCGAACAAAAACTAAACAGTACAGATTTTTCTCTGCCGGGAAATGTAAGCTCTCAATATATAAGCGGCCTTTTATTTGCTTCTGCAGTTCTTGGCGGCGGCACAATCAATTTAACCTCTCCGCTTGAATCTGCTTCTTATGTTGATATTACACGCAGTGTTTTAAAAACATTCGGAATAAAAACCATTTACAGAGAAAACAGCTTTACAGTAGAAAAAGGTCAGTTTTTTGTTTCTCCACAAACATATACAGTTGAAGGCGACTGGTCATGCAGTGCATTCTGGCTCTGCAGCAATTTTATGGGTTCAAACATAAAAGTAAACGGTCTGAACAGCAGTTCTCCACAAGGCGACAAAGCAGTTGTGGAAATCTTAAACCAGTTTGAAAAAGACGGAGAATGTTTCGTTGACTGTTCGGACATTCCAGATTTGGTTCCACCGCTTGCAATTGCAGCATGTTCAAGAAAAAATGCTACACATTTTATAAATGCTTCAAGACTTCGTTTAAAAGAAAGCGACCGTATTGAAACAGTTTCAGAATTAGTTCTTAGTCTTGGTGGAAAAACTTCTACAACAGAAGATTCTCTTTCAATTTTTGGAACAGGCTCTCTAAAAGGTGGAAAAATTTTGTCCCACAATGATCACAGAATTGTAATGTCTGCTGCCATTGCTTCAACCATTGCAGAAAATCCAATAATAATTGAGGGTGCAGAAGCTGTTCAAAAATCATATCCTTCTTTCTTTTATGATTTTAACAAACTCGGAGGAAAATCTAATGTCATCAATGTTCGGTAAAAACATACAAATTTCAATTTTCGGCCAGTCTCATTCTGAAGCAATCGGCGTTGTTATAGACGGTCTAAAAGCAGGTGTAAAACTTGATTTTGATGAAATTTCAGCATTTATGAAAAGACGCGCACCGGGCCAAAACAATGTATCCACACCAAGAAAAGAAGAAGACACACCGCATATAGTGAGCGGTCTGGTTGACGGTATAACATGCGGTGCGCCTTTGTGTGCAATAATTGAAAATACAAACACACATTCAAAAGACTATTCAAAACTAAAAGACGTGCCGCGACCTGCACATTCAGATTTTCCAGCTTTTTTCAAGCATTCAGGCTTTAACGATATCCGCGGCGGAGGTCATTTTTCTGCAAGACTTACAGCACCTCTCTGCTTTGCCGGTGCCATTTGCCTTCAGCTGCTTAAAAAAGAAAATATTTTTATAGGCGCACATATTTCTTCTATAAAAGACATAACAGATACGCCGTTTGACATGGTTTCAGTTTCAAAAAAAGAACTCGATTTTCTAAAATCTGCCGAAAGACCTGTAAACAACCCGGAAGTCTGGCCATTAATGGAAAAAACAATACTTGACGCAAAGCAGAAAAATGATTCTGTCGGTGGAATTATTGAATGTGCATGTATTGGTCTGAAACCCGGCATTGGAGAACCGATGTTTGACGGAATTGAAAACAGACTTTCACAGGCTGTTTTTGCAATTCCAGCAGTAAAAGGCATTGAATTCGGGCGAGGTTTTGAAGCTTCGATGCTTTATGGTTCAGAAAACAACGATGCATTTTTTTATGAAGGTAACACAGTTAAAACCAGAACAAACAACCACGGCGGAATTTTGGGAGGTTTAAGTTCCGGAATGCCGATAATCTTTAAGACGGCTTTTAAACCGACTCCTTCAATTGCACAGGAACAAGATTCCGTTAATCTTTCTCTTAAAAAGAATGAAAAACTGATAATTGAAGGCAGACATGATCCATGTGTCGTACTTAGAGCTGTTCCCTGTGTTGAAGCCGCAGCAGCAATAGCAATCTATGACATGCTTCTTGAAAATGAATAAAAAACAGCAGAGAAATTTTCAGCTTGTAAAGGAACATTATGGAAGAAAATCTTGAAACATTGAGAAACCAGATTGATGAAATAGACAATCAGATTACAAAATTACTTGCAAAACGAATGCAAGTTGTAGAACAAGTGGGCATTTTTAAAAAGACACACAAAATAGAAGTAAACCAGCAGAACAGAGAAGAAGCCATAATTGCAAGACTTTCTGAATTGATGCCAAAAAGATTTATTCCAATTTTAAGGCAAATATACGAAAAAATCTTTGAAACAAGCAAACAATATCAAGCAGCAAACAATTCAAAAAAATTTGGTCTTATCGGCAGAAATATCGATTATTCATTCTCAAAGGAAATTCACAAAGAATTTGCCGGATACGACTATGACATAATCAACCTTGAGCCAGATGAACTTCTGCCATTTATAAAAAACCGTACATTTTACGGCTGTAATGTAACAATTCCATACAAACGGGACGTTGTCCCATTCTGCGACGAACTTTCAGAACAGGCAAAATCAATTGGAACAGTCAACACAATTATACAAAGAAAAGACGGTACGCTTTTTGGCGAAAATACAGACTATTACGGTTTTTTGACAATGGCCGAAAAAGCTGGCGTTGATTTTAACGGAAAAAAAGTGCTTGTTTTTGGAAACGGTGCTACAAGTGCAACAATCTGTGCCGCAGTCAAAGACAAAGGCGGAATTATAACAGTCATCTCAAGACACGGCGAAATAACTTATGCAGATTTGCCTAAATATAAAGATGCACAAATTCTTATTAATGCAACACCAATCGGAACATACCCAGAAACAGAAAATCAAATTACTTCAATTGAACAGTTTGAAAATGCAGAAGCTGTTCTTGATGTTGTTTACACGCCGTTATACAGCAGATTTGTCCAGCAGGGGCTAGAGCGAGGTCTTAAATCAAGCGGAGGACTTCCAATGCTTGTCGGACAGGCAAAAAAAGCAGCAGAACTTTTTGCAGACAAACAAATTACCAAAGAAGAAGAAGAAAAAGTCTATCATAAAATTTTAAGGCAGAAACAAAATCTCATTTTAACCGGCATGCCGGGCTGTGGCAAAACAAGTCTTGGCAAAGCTGTTGCAAAAGCTTTAAACCGTCCGTTTATTGATACAGACATTGAAATTGAAAAACGTGAAAAAATTTCAGTTCCAGAACTTATTGCTAAATTTGGCATTAATTATTTCAGGGCAAAAGAAAGTGAAGTAATTGCAGAAATTGCAAAAACTTCTGGTGCAGTAATTGCAACAGGCGGCGGCGCAGTTATGAACCGGCGCAACAGACTAAACCTAAAGCAAAACGGTTTATGCGTGTTCATCAGCAGAGATTTATCTTTACTTCCACTTGAAGGAAGACCTCTTTCAAAAGAAAAAGGCGTAGAAGAACTTGCAAAAGAAAGAATGCCTGTTTACAAAAGCTTTGCCGATGCAGAAATTTCAAATAACAGCACCATAGAAAAAGCATTAAACGACCTGCTGGAGATTTTTAAATGAAAGTACTTGTAATAAACGGTCCAAACATAAATATGCTTGGCATAAGAGAACCAGACATTTATGGCAGACAGACTTATAAAGATTTAAAACAATTCATAAAAAGCAACGCAAAAACACAGAAAATAAAAGTTTCTCTGTTCCAGTCAAACAGCGAAGCTGCTATTGTTACAAAAATTCAAAAAGCATACAGACATTTTGACGGCATCGTAATAAATCCAGCCGCATATACACATACAAGCGTAGCAATCTTAGACGCACTAAAAGCAGTTGCACTTCCAGCCGTTGAAGTTCATATTTCAAAAGTTTCTGAACGCGAAGCATTCAGACAGATTTCTTATGCAGGAATGTACTGTTTTAAAACTTTTGCAGGCTTTGGTTTTGAAGGCTATGCAAAAGCATTAGCAGCACTCAAAGAAAATCAAAAACATTAAAAACACCGCACTTATCTTTGCAATTTAACCTTTAAAAAATTAACGCCCTGATCCTAAAACTCACAATCCCGTTTTAGAATCAGGGCGTCATCATATTTTTCACTTTTAGAACAGCCATTCAGGCTGCCCTAAATCTCTTAAAGTTTGAAACCTTTTGTCTGTGCATAAAGGTCATCAGACAAATTGTTATTTCTGTTAGAAAGAGAAGAAACGCTGTCAACAGAAGTATTAATCTGTGCCATTCTGTCATTAACATTTTGTGTAACTTCCTTAACCTGATAAGCAAAGTCACGCAGGTTGACCATTTCTTTCTGAACCATTGAAGCACCAGTATTCATCTCTGTTGAACCATTCAAGATAAGAGAAGTTGTGTTCTGCATTGCACGCAATGATTCAAGAACCTGCTGAGAACCTTCAGCCTGTTCATTCATTGACATAGAAATCTCTGACATCAAATCGTTAACATTTCCAATCTGACCAGAAATATCTTCAAATACAGTGTTTGCATCTGTAGACTGGTCTACAACGTTTCCAATGTTTGAAACAACAATATGAAGCATTTCTGCAATCTTCTTAGACTGTTCAGAAGTATCTTCTGCAAGCTTACGGATTTCATCTGCAACAACAGAGAAGCCTTTTCCTGCATCACCGGCATGAGCAGCTTCAATAGCTGCATTCATAGCAAGAAGGTTTGTCTGAGAAGCAATAGTTTCAATCAATTCGTTTGCTTCGAGCAGCTGCTGTGAATGCTGAGCAGTCTCTTTAACAGACTCAATAACGCCTTCCATTGTATTTCGGCCAGTTTCAGAAGCGCCTTTCAATTCTGTAAAGGTTTTACTTGCACGACCCAGATTGTTAGAAACAGACTGAATGTTTGCAACCATTTCTTCAATAGCGGCAGAAGATTCATTAACACTGTTTGCCTGGTTTCCAATCTGATAGTTAAGGCTTTCAATTGTTCTTGAAATTTCGTGAACAGTTGAAGTTGTCTCTTCGATACTTGAACTCAAGTTCAGTGCATTCTGTGAAAGAGCAGAAGTTTTATCGTTAATGTCGCCGATGGCAGTCTTAGTATCATTAACAGTTTCATTCAAATCTGTAGAAACACGACCAAGCTGCTCTGCTTCTGACTGAATAGAACGAATGATGCGTCCAAGCATCTCAAGGAAGCTGTTGAAGTTCTTTGAAATGCGCGAAATAGCATCATTGCTACCCTGCTTTACACCAAGACGAACAGTAAGATCACCACCGCCAGTAGCAAGTTCGCCGAAATTGTTTGCAATTGAACTCAACGGAGTAACTATTTTTTTTGCAAATACAAATGAAATTACAAGAACAATAAATGTAACGGCTACAAGCCATATAATTGCAACATTTAGCTGGCTTCTTAAGTCAGCAAACATTGGTGCACGTTCAATAAAGACACCAAGTGTCATAAACGTACCATCTATCGGACAGAAATCAAACAGCATTTTGTTGCCATCGCTCATGCGATATTCTACTGTATCAAAATCTTCTGTACGGGCAACCATCTGCTCTGCATATGGAAGAAACTGTGATGGAAGTTCAGTAATAGAAGAAGTAACAGAAACTTTGTTTCCATTTTCTTCTTTTATACGAACCATCTTTGTATCATCCCAGTGATAAACAATGTTTCCCTGATTGTTTACAATAAGTAATTTGATATCTGCACCAAAAGTTGCTTTAGCATTTTCCTGAATTTTTGCAAGTTCTTTTGCAAACAAATCCCACGAAATGGAACCGGCAATCATACCGTTGATTTTGCCGCCTTTATGCAAAGTCTGGCAAATCATTATCTGGCGGACACCGTTACTCAATGAAATAACCGGTTCAGAAACATAAGAAATGCTTTTTCCAGTTTTGTTGTCTGTAACAATGTCTTTGAAATAGTCACGGATTGCAATTGAAGAAGGCTTTGCATTCGGGCTCTTGTTATCAGATGTCTGCTTTCCGTCAAAATATGGGTTTCCGCCGCCTGTATTGTGATAAGTTCCATCGTTAAACGCAAGAATGATTTTTTCAAAAGTTCCGGCAGAAACAATGTCTTTCATTGAATCCTGAACATTGTCCCATTTATGGTCTGCAACGTCTTCAATTTTTGCAAGTGTAGACGTAACTGCAAGTTTTTCATGAAAAAATGATGCAATAGTATCAGCTGAATTATCTACATATGTTTCATAATAAGAGTAGATATCATCCGTTGTTGAACTGAAATTCATAAGAAGCAGCATGGCGCTACTAAGAAACAACGGAATAGATGAAACTGCGAAGAACAAAAGCCGTAATTTGTAAGTTAATTTCATGGAAACTCCCAGAATAAAGCTGAAAACACCAGCTTTACAGTTTTAGAAAAACTACTTTCAAAGCGTTTTCTTGTATTTCAAATTAAAACAGCAAGATGTGTTTTAATCATGCAGATAAACTTTGATACTGAAATCATTCCCCAAAGGAAACACTGACAGCATAAAATCAAAACAAGCTGCCTTTATATTAACGGCAACAATGCAGATTTTTAGAGATTTAATTGCAGAAAAGATGCATCTTTTTTTTAAGATTTAAATCTCCTGCAACATAAAAATTTATACTGCTTTGTTTTTATTTTACAAGTAAACATGATAATCCGCAAGCAAAAAATTTAAAAATCTCCATTTTTGCATGCTTTTTTAAGTCTGTTTAACATTCGGTGTTATAATGTCAAACAGACAGAAAAACCAAAAATAATTTGGATTTTTTAAGTTTCGCAAGGTAAAGATGACCAAAAAATTTATGCATGCTGTCTTTTCTTTCTTGTTTCAAAACTCAGCATATACGCTAACTTTAGTGCAGATGATGAATTAAATTCGGCATGACGATGCTTGAAGGAAGACGTTCGTTCTTACTGCATTCAAAAGCTTTAAAACAACAGAAATTTCATGCACTTTTTTTCCATTTATTTAAAAGACTGTTGTATAATAAAGGATATCTAAAAGAAAGTTTTCAGGGGAACTTTAAAAATGCTGCATTTTGAACTGCACAATGCAGCAGGCTAAAATCCCAAGACATCTGCAAAAAGTGTTTTAGAAAAGCCGGAAGCAACCTCGATTTAATCAAAAAAGCTTTCTTCAATATAATTTATGCAAGCTGCTGTCTGAAAAATTACACCTGCTTCAGCCCGAACATGCACGCTTTTTTGCTTTTCATTTGCAAACCTGCAAAAGCCTGAACGTTCACTTGTGCTGAACATTTAACAATCTTTTCAGACAGCACTTAAAACCGGGAACAAAATGTCTGACCAGAAAAAACAAGTCCGTTTGCCTCTCTTTATTTTTATTCCAGTCGTTATCTTTTTGATTTTTGCACTTACTGCAGCCAGTCTTCTTGTTGTTGATTTAAAGCTGAAAGAACTGACGGCACAAAACCTAAACGCACTTGAACAGCAGCTTAGTACTTTTAAAATCTCTTTGAATTATGAACTTCTAAAAACACGGACAGCCGCCGAAGATTTTGCATATTCCCTGGAAAAAGAAAAAAGTCCTGAAGAAATCCTCTGTCTTTTTCAAGACGGACTTGATGCAGACTTTCTGTTTTATGAAGATATAAACGAAAAAATCTGCTATTCTTCAAGCGGAAAAGTTGACGATGCAGCCCGAAAAGAAATTCATGATTTTATTGCACAGAAAAGCGGCTTTTACGGTCCTGGCTCAATAACGCAGTATAAAGGCTCCAAAGGCAAAACTGTTTTTGCCTTTTCTTCTCCTGTATATTTAAATTCAAATGTCAGCGGCTTTCTTGGCAATTTTATCTATGCAGAAACAATTTTCAGCAAATTCATTCAAAAAGATGAAGAACAAAAAAAATCTTTTGTTTTGTGCAACAAAGACGGAATGATTCTGGCTTCAACAGAAAATCTTGCAGGGCAGGGTTTCAGCATATACACAAACATTTTTGACAGCATAAAAAGTTCATCAGATTTTATTCTAAAAAAAATAACGGCAAACCAACTAAAAGAAAAAACAGAAGAAAATCCACAAGGTCTGTTTGCATTTGAAAACAATCAGGGCGAATCTTTTTTTGCAACATATCTGCCCGTTGAAAACAGAGACTGGATTTTATTTTCGATTGCTTCAACAGACGATTTCAAAAACAGCCTTCTGTACATAATTGCAACAGTCTGGATTCTTGCTGCATTTGTTTTAAGTGTCTGCATCTTAGTTTATTTTCTTAGAAGCCGCATTTATCTTACAAGAGAAAAACTTGCAGATTCGCGTTATGAACACGAACGCTTTTTGAGGGAAATCTGCTGTGACATTTATGAAAATGTAATTGAAGCAGACATTAGCGACAATCTTATTCTTGGAAAATCTGCTGATAAACTTCTTGAACAGCTTAATTTAAACAAAAAAACCAGTTACGATGAATTTCTTGATTCGTTGATAAAAAACGTAATTCATCCGAATTTTTCAGACCAGGTTCACGAAACGCTGTGCTCCAAAACACAGAAAAAAAAATATGAAAAAGGTTAAAC
>JAKSTS010000001.1 GCA_024402455.1 Treponemataceae bacterium | reverse complement strand
CGGCATCTATGCTATATATAGCGTATAGATCCTGAACTAAATTCAGGATGACATTGCTTATCAGGCAGCCCCGGCAGGTTGTGCAGCTGCCGCTTGAACCAGCTGAAAAACCGCTTTGTGTAAAATCAAAGTTACAAATATAATCCTTTTTAGCATAAAGAGTTGTCTTTTAAGATTTTGTGTGCTAACCTAGCTCAATGGCAGAATTAAGAGTCTTAAAAAACGCTGTAAAGCATAATTATGAATTAATGAACAGCCTTTGCCTTGAAAACGATGCACAGCTGAACGTTGTTTCCAAGTTCTGTTTAAGCAACCCAAAGATTATTGATTTTCTTTCTTCTATAAAAGATTGTCCCTGCACCACAATTTCAGACAGCAACATGTGCAATTTTGCATTATTGAACGAAGATACTGCAAGAAAACTTACAAAATGTGTCATAAAAACAAGAATTTCTGACATTCAAAAAATTCCAAGTCTTCCGCCTTATGCAAGGCCAGACAGAATTTTTGTTTCAGACATTCTTCTTTTGAAAGAAATAGAAAAACTTCCCGAAAATCTTCAGCCCGAAGTTGTACTTATAGCCGAAACAGGCGACATGAAAGACGGTTTTTTGCTGCCGGACATATACGAAATTTGCAAAATCATGCCGAAAATTAGAATTATCGGGGTTTCTGTAAATTTTTCATGTCTTTCCGGCATTTTGCCTGATTTAGACACCATAAAAACACTTGCAGACATGGCTTTAAAAATTCAAAAGCTCCGCCATCTTGAAAAACCTTTTCTTTCTGTCGGCGGAACTGTGGTGCACAGCATTGCAGAAAAAGGCGCCCTTAAAGGCCTGGTTCAAGAAATAAGAAGCGGTGAAGGCATATTTTTTGGCTACGATTCTTCCGGAGGACAAAAGCTTGACGGTTTCTGTCAGAAAACAATTGTCCTCAGCGGAGAAATTCTTGAAGTTGCAGAAAAAGATTTTTCGATTCAAGCCGGGCATAAAGCCGGTTTTTCTGCAACAGGCAACAGCACAGCAGACAAAGAACAGAATTTAACAGAGAAAGGCTCAAGAATACGGGCAGTTCTTGACTTTGGCATTCTTGGTGCAGTCCAGAAAGATTTAAAGCCGGTTGATGCAAATATTATTTTTGCCGGTCAGACTTTTGATTTTACTGTAGCAGATGTAACAGATTCTCCGCATGTTTATAAAGCAGGCGAAAGAATCGATTTTATTACAAATTATGGTTCAGCATCTTTTGCAATGATGAACAGATATATACCTTGCATTTTGGCGGAGGAATAAAGATTTGAGAGACAGGCGTGCAATATTTACAGGAATTTCCGTTTTTGGAATTATTCTTGCCATAAGCCTTTTAGTAAACGGCGCTTTAGGAATTTCTGGTTTTGAAGGCGTTTATGAAGACGCCCTTATTTCAAGATACAACATTGACGGAAAATATATCAAAACAAGAGTTGAATCATCTTTAAACCTTGGAAAGAAACTTTATCTTCTGGAAAGCACCGTAAAATCTTTATTCTCAGAAACTTTGGAATCGTCAAGCGGAATTGACCACCTTTATATAATAGACAATAACAATAAAATTCTTTATTCAACAAGGAATGCTTCTCAGCAATATATTCCTTTTACATATTTTGAAGGTGAAAAAACACCAAGCGAAGAATTAAGCCCGTATTCTTATAAATTTTTAGACACAAATTTCATCTGCATCCCTCTGTTTACTGGCAAAACAGATTATACAGGTTCTGTATTAATTGAATATTCACAAAAATCTGTGTCTGCATTTATTTCACCTTACAGAAGCTTCGGTTTTAAACTTGGAATTATCATCCTTGTCCTTTCGCTTCTGCTTTTTATAATAGGCAGCCTTCTTTTTGGTGACAATTACAAATTTGAAAACATTTCTACAATTGTCCTGCTCATCATTTCGCAGCTTCTGTTTTCGCTGTTTAATTTTCAGAAGTACAACACGGCACTGGGAAATGTTTTCAATGCAAACATGTTAAGGCTCGGCAATTCGGTTACAAGCGCAATTGTAGAACCGCTTAAACTTGCAGAAAATCTTGACAATCTAAAAGACGTAAACAGCTATCTTTTTGAACGCATTTCTGGAAACAGCCAGTGTTCAAGCATTTATATTCTTGACGCCCAGAACAACATTGATTTTGCAGCATATAACCAGACAGCAGAAACTGAAACTTCGCTAGATGTTTCAAATTCTGACATTACAGTCCTTCCAATCATTACAAATGCAGAAAAAGCTGCAAAATATCAGCTTGCATTAAAAATAAACAGGCCTTTAATTAACAGCGTTCTGCGCGACATGGCTTTAGACTCTGCCACAATCATTATTGTTGCGTTGATTTTTGCATTTATCTTAAAGAGTTTCATCCTGCTTATGCGCTACAAAGACGACATTCTCATTGAGCCGGAAGCAATGACAAAACAGCAGGAAAGAACTGTTCTGCGTGTAATTGAAATAAGCACATTTATTTTTATGTTTGCAGCATACGAAACACTGTCGTTTATTCCGCTTTACATTCAGGAAATTATACGCACATCACCAGATATTCTTGCAAAATTTTCGCTTTCGGCAGAAACGCTTGAAAGCCTTCCGGTAAGTACATACATGTTTGGCATTATGGTTGCAATGTTTGTAACCCTTTTTGGCATGAAGAATCTTTCTGTAAAACGGCGTTATGTCATAATGTCTGCAATTTTTATTGCAGGTTCGCTTATAACAATAGCTTCTAAGAATATCGTGGTCTTCTCTGTTTCAAGATTTATTGCCGGTTTTGGTTTTGGCGGTGTTTTATTGAGCACTTCTTCTCTTGTAATAAAATATACAAGCCAAAGGACAAGAAGCGCCGGCTACGGCACAAATGCCGCAGCTTTTGCTTCTGCTTCAATTACGTCAATTCCGGTTGGTGGTGTCATCGTAAATAAATTCGGCTACCAGGCCGGCATTGTCGTTTCAATTGTTTTTGCAGTTGCATTCCTTCTGTTCTGCATATCATGTCTGCCAAACGAAAAAGCAGCAGCCAAAACAGAAGAAACCGCAAAATCAAGCAATATTTCAATCAGCGATTTTATCAAGGTATTTGCTTCAAGACATGTTTTGACATATATCTTCTTTATAAATATTCCGTTCCAGATTATTTACTGGGGTCTCTTCCAGTTCCTGCTGCCAATCTACATGAGCGACACTTTGCAACTGTCGCAGGGAAACATCGGACGTATCCTCGGCATTTTCAGCATTGTAAGTTTGTTTGCTGCATATGTCAGCAGCCTTGCAGACAAAGCCAAAAACGACAAGCTGCTCATTGGCATCGGTGCAATTTTAGCAGGTGCTGCAATGTTTATATTCGGACAGTTTGCAGGCGGTCTTGCACTGTTCCTTGTAATTATGATTGCAATGGGCGCAGACAATCTGTTTATTGACTCTATTGAAGAAGTTTATCTTGAAGCCGGACACATAAAGAACGTTTCCGAAGAAAACATCCTGCAGATTTATAAAGTAATCGAAAAGGTTCTTTCTGTATTTATTCCGTCAATTACAACAATCATCATCATAAAATCTGGTTTTAACATGAGCATGCAGATTATCGGTGCTTATTCTGTAATTGGTGCTGTTCTGTTTATTATCTTTGGCAAAAATGGAAGATGGAGTGAAAAGCATGAAAATGAATAAAATTAAATGCACTGCAGTTTTTGGCGCACTTCTCACTTTATGTTTGTTTACCGGCTGTTCGTTTGGTCTTTCTTCTGCAAATTACTGGAAAGGCAACGAAAAAGAAACAAAATGGGCAGAAAATAAATTTCATTCCAGAAATTCAAATAAAACCGAAATTGTTCAAACTGATGATGACGATGCGCCTGTTCAGGCTTTCTTGAAAAACGGAAGGGAAAAATTCCGAATAGGAATTGTAATTTCGGGCGATTACTGGGAATTTTTTGACAACATGAAAGGTCTAGTTGAAGGCTTTTCTAACATTGACTGGGCAAACAAAGTTTCTGTACCTTCTTCTTTTTCTCATTGCGATGAATTAATCTCGTGGCTTAAAAATAAAAAATACAGCGATTATATCGAATTTGCCCCGGAATATTTCGTAAACCTTGACTGGGGCGACAACCTCGATGAATTCAAAGAAAAATATCTTGATGAAGTTCCTGCTGTTGATATCATTTTTGCATACGGCGGAAAAGCTGCAAACAGTTTTTATGAACTTGATTCTTATCCGGTTCCTGTTCTGTCTGATGCAATTACAGACTGCAAAGAAGCAGGCGTTACAGTAAGCCTTGAAGATTCGGGCAAAGACTTTTTCTCTAATAAAATTGACCCCGAAATCTACCAGCAACAGATCAGGCTTTTCCACGATTTTGTAAAGTTCGAAAAACTTGGAATCATTTATGGCGACAACCCGGACGGCATTCTGTATGGTGCTGTTAATGATGTTGAACTTGTAGCAAAAGAACGCGGCTTTGAAATTGTAAGAAACACAAACGTAAAAGAATACATGGACGACGACACGCCGGAACTTTATCTTAAAGCATTAAAAGACATTGTAGACAAAGTTGATGCCGTTTACATCGGTGCTTCTACAGCCGTAACCGAATATAATATCATTCCAGAAATTGTTGAAATCTTGAACAAGGCAAAAAAACCTTCGTTCTCTCTTGAAGGAACTGTACGTGTAAAAGAAGGCGTTCTGTTCAGCCTTTCTTCAAGCGGAATGACACGTTCTGGAATCTGGATGGCAACAAAAGCAACACACATTCTGAACGGGGCACAGCCGCGCAAGCTGAACCAGCGTTTTGAAAGCACATTCTCTGTCGCAATTAACCTTGCAACTGCAAAAGACATTGATTTTCAACTGCCATTAGACCTGCTTGTAAATTCAGACGAATTTTATATTGCCACAGAAACCGGCTATAAAAAATACAGCTCAGAAAACGAAAATTACAACAACAAGCAGACTTTAATTCCAATAAAACGAAGCGACAATAAGAAATTTAAAATTGCCGTCATCGAAAGCGGCGATTACTGGGAATTTACAGAACACTTAAAAGGCATTTTGAACGGCCTTCAGACAAACCGCTGGATAAGACAAGGCATAGATTTTTCTGAAGCAAATTCTGTAAATGAAATTTACAAGATTCTTGCTTCTCAAGATTACAGCGATTACATTGAATTTGTTCCGGAATTGTTTACAAACCTTGAATGGGGAACTTCAATTCATAAAGCAGATAAATTCTTTTATGCAGACAAACCTGACGTAGATTTAATCATCGGTTTCGGCGGCGTTGCAGGCAAACTTTTCAGCAGCAAAGATAAATACTCTGTTCCGGTTCTGCTCGAAGGCATTACAGATCCGGTTGGTTCTGGAATTGTATATTCCGTAAACGATTCCGGCAAAAACTTTATTACCTGCCGTGTTGACCGTACGCAGTATCAGCGTCAGATTCAGCTGTTCAAAGATTTTACGAATTTCAAAAAACTTGGAATTGTTTATGGCGACGATGAATATGGCCGCCTTTATGGCGCTGTCGGCGACATTGAATTAATGTCTTTAAAAATGGGCTTTGAAATTGTCAGCAATACAAATGTAAAAGAAACAGTTTCTTCAAACACTGTGGATTTATATCTTAGTGCTTTAAAAGACGTCTGTTCAAAAGCAGATGCCGTTTATATCGGCGCTTCAACAGCCGTAACCGAATACGACATCATGCCTCAAATCGTAAAAATCATTCAGGATGCAGGCATTCCTTCTTTTGCACTCGAAGGCGACATACGCGTAAAAGCCGGAATTCTTATGGGCGTTTCATCGCTGGAAACCGAGAAAATCGGCATTTATAATGCAGAAAAAATTGCTGCAATTTTATATGGAGAAGTTCCACGACTTCTTGAACAGGAATTTACAGGTGTTCCTTCAATTGCATTGAACATGGATATGGCTGATAAAATCGGTCTTGACCTGCCATTGGCAACGCTTGCTACAGTTGACCAGCTTTATGGAGAAAAAATCAGATGATTTATCAGTTAAAAGGCAGCGGCTTCTGGCTTGATGAAGCAGTAGACAATCTTCTTTCTTATCTTGAATCTTTGGGCACAGCAAATGAAACAATTGTCTGTGCCGCAGGAATGACTCCGTCTGCACCGATTCATTTTGGCATTTTAAGGGAAATTGCCATAAGTTCTTTTGTTGCAGATGAGCTTTTAAGACGGAACAAAAAGGCAAAGCTTGTTTACTATTGGGACGATTATGACCATTTCTGCAAAATTCCATATTTTACAAAAAAAGAAGACGTTGCAGAACATATCGGAAAAACCCTAAGGGAAGTTCCAGATTTTAACGGACTTTATAAGTCATACGGCGAACATTACATGCATGAATTTGAAAAATGCCTTCATAAATGCGGTTTTTTCCCGGAATACAATTATCAGTCAAAAATGTACAAATCTGGAAACTATACTTCAAGAATACGTCAGGCACTTAACCAAAGAAAAGAAATTTTTGACATCATAGGCAAATCCGCAGGACTTTCAAATGAAGAAATAAACAAAAGAAGAGAAGACTATTATCCTCTTGAAGTTTACTGTTCAAAATGCGGCAAAGATTCAACTTTTACAACAGGCTGGCAGCCAGAAAAAGACACCATTACATACACATGCAAAGAATGCGGCTATCAAGGTTCTTACATTCTTGGCTCAAATTTCCACGGAAAACTTGTATGGAAAGTAAACTGGGCCCTGCGCTGGAGCGATGATAAAGTCGCCTATGAAAGTTCAGGTGAAAACCAGCTTACAGATACAGGAAGTTATTCTGTTTCAAGTAAAGTTGCAGAAACCATTTTTGGCGGGAAAGTTCCTTTTTCGCTGCTGTACAGATTCATCGGAATAAGGGGAATTGCAAAAGTTTCAAGGGCACAGGGCGAAAAAACGCTTGCAACAAGATTTACAGGCGTGCTTGAACCATGCATTGTCCGCTGGCTTCTGCTCAAAACAGCACCGAACAAGCCATTCTCTGTTGATATCGAAGACGGAATTTTCAGGATTTATCACGAATGGGACTGCTTTGTTCAGAAAGTGCAGAACGGCGAAGCAACAGACATCGAAAAACGAATTTACGAACTTGCTACAGACGGCGTAGAAATCACCAGATTCCCGATTCCGTTTAGGACAATAATTACGGCACTTGGAATTTGCGGCGATAATAAAAGGGCAGCTGCACAGCAGATGCTGAAAATGACAGGTTTTAGCGGCACGGCAGAAGAACTGCTGAAAGTAGCAAAACCAAGAATTGAAGCTGCTGAATACTGGCTTTATGAATGCGGTCATGCAGAAAGCCAGGTAAATCTTAAAAAAGATTTCAACAAAAAAGACTGGGATACTTTTTCTGAAGAAAGCAAAAAGGCAGTCGGTCTTTTGTGCAGAAAACTTGATTTGTTTACAAATGAAGACAAAGCAAAAGAAATTCTTTTTGGAATTCCAGAAGAGCTTGGCATTGAAAAAGAAAGACAGGATGATTTCCGAAAAGATTTTTTCCGCTGTCTTTATCTGTTGTGTCTTGGAACAGAGCGAGGACCGAAACTTACTACACTGCTCTGTCTTACACAAAAAGAAAAACTGCTGACTTTGTTTTCGGCACAGACAATTGAATAAATTTATTGAATAGATTTTAGGACATCTCTAAAAATTGCAGTTTTTAGAGCTCCATTTAATTTTTCAAGGAGATATAAATATGGCAAACCAGTTAAACAGCAGCGAAGAAATCAACAAAAGATATTCAATCAAAAACAGATTGCAGCGATATTTTTTGCTTATTTCTTTGTCCATCATCTTTTTAATGAGTGCTTTCTCTCTTGCATTCTTTTACAGAAGCAATTTGACAGAAAGTTCTGGAACCGTAAGAAATAAACTTCTGCTTGCCAATTTGTTCCTTGAAGACAAAATAAATGACATTTCTGAACTGTCTTACAACCTTGCTTCAAACCGAAGCATTCAGCTTGGAATTGGTCTTGGCAGCAGTATTAAAATTACTGAATATCTTGAATCTTTAGAACAGTCAAATAACTACAGAATCCTTGTTTTTGATGAAAACGGAACACAGCTCACGGACGTTCACAGTGCTCTAACCGGAGAACAAAATGTTCTTGAAAAAGCATTGAAAGGCAAAGCCTTTACAGAAGCATCTTTGGTTGACACTTCAGATTCTAAATCTCCGTCTTATATAAGTGCTTCGCCTGTTTTATATGGCGACGACATTATTGGTGCCGTGCTTGTAGAATTCATATTTGCAGAAAACAAAGACTTTTTTAATGAACTTGCCCGCAATCTCGACTGCGAACTTGCAGTTTATTCAAACAGCAAACCGGTTGTTTCAACTGGGGAACTTTCGATTGACGAAAAATTATATAAAGAAATTGCCTATTCTGTACGCGGAAGCTTCGAAAAAATCAATCTGCAGTCTTCCGGTCTAAACGAATACAAAACAATAAAAGACAGCAATTCAAATCCTGTAGCTGTACTTCATGTTCACATGTCGTCATATCAGTTTATAAGAACATTTATTACAGCCCTCATTATTTATCTTATTCTTGCAACGCTGTTTACAGTGCTTGTAATTTTCCTTGTCTTAAAAGTTTCTGCAAGTATTCTTGACCCGATTGAACTGCTTTTGCAAAACGTAAACATCGTCCGAAGCGGCGACTTGAGTCATGAAGTTATCCTTCAGGTTCAAGATGAAATCGGTCGTCTCGGAGCCGCTTTTAATGAACTGCGTGCACAGCTCAATGAAAAAATTACAACAATCCAGGACATGAACTCTTCGCTTGAAGCTACAGTAAATGAAAGAACAGAAACTTTGAACCAGTTAAATGACAAAATGAAGCATTATCTTTCTCCACAGTTGTATGCTTCAATTGCCGGCGGCGACCGTGACACAACGGTTGACCAGCATTACAGAAAAAAACTTACGGTTTTCTTTTCAGATGTTGTAAACTTTACTGCAACAACCGAATCTCTTGAAGCAGAAGACCTTTCTTCACTGCTTAATTCATATCTGGACAGCATGGCAAATATTGCCCAGAAATATGGAGGAACAATTGATAAATACGTCGGAGATGCTGTTATGGTATTCTTTGGCGATCCGGAATTTACTTCTGACAAAGACCATGCTGTCCGTGCCGTCAAAATGGCAATGGAAATGCAGGAAGCCCTCATTACATTCCGCGAAGAATGGCGGAGCCGCGGTGTAGAAAATCCGTTCCATGTGCGCATGGGAATTAACACAGGTTACTGCACAATCGGAAACTTTGGTTCAGAAACAAAAATGGACTATACAATTATTGGAAACAACGTAAACCTTGCTGCGCGCTTTGAAGCTGCTGCAACACCAGACTCTATCTTGATAAGCCCTGAAACTTATGCACTTGTCAACGATGAAATAGAATGTGTTGTCGGCGGAGAATTTACACTTAAAGGCGTAACGGGAACAATCAAGGCTTATACTCCAATCAAAATTAAAGATTCAAAGACAAGCCTTGAATTTGCCAAAGTTACTGCAAGAGGAGAACTTATCTTTCCGCAGAAGCCAGTTGACCTTAAACTGCTTTCAAAAACAGAAAAGAGAAATCTTCTTGTTTCAATCAAATCCACATTTGACCAGATTGTGGCAAACGCAAATAACCCGCAAAAAACAGAAAAGCCAGTCATCAAGGCTTTAGACGAAGATGAAAATAAATCAAAAAAAGTAAACACTGAAAATTAACGCTTGAAAAACTGGTGCACCGTTATTAGTGCACCAGTTTTTTTAAAACCAATAGATATAAAATCCAGAAAACCAGAAAATATCGGGAATGGAGATATTTTTGATGTAATTTTTTACCTTGAAGAAGAGGGAAAAGCATTAAAGGAATTTTCTGCTTCAAAGTAAAATCTTAAATTTTTAATGCCGCATTGATTTTAAAGGAGAGTTTATGAAAAAAATGCCCAAACTGACAATGGAACAGATTAAAAAATTCGATTACATTATTTTCTTTATTGCAGGAATAATTGGAATTGTTTTTCTTTTTGGCGCATTGTGCGGTTTTATTTATGACTTAATCCCGCACCGGTCAAGAGCACCTGCTCATATAGAAATTATTCAAAATGATGAAAAAACAGAAATTGTCAAAACAACAAATTTCTTTGCAAAACTAAAAGATGCATATGTTTTTACCATAACAAGTAATGGCCTTAAAGCAGATGAACTTGCAGATTTCGATATTTCTAATTTTGAAGGCGCAGGTTATGCACAGAACAGTTTGAAAAAATCTGCTGCTGACACAGAAATCATCAATTTTATTTTTATAAAAGACGGTGAAGAAACTCAGCTTTTTTCTTCAGACTTGTTCATCTATAAATATCGTCTGGCAGATGGCGACAATGAAAATTACAAGGCAAAACAGAATTTTAATACATATGCCGTAATAAAAGCTGATACAAACAAAGACAATAAACTCGACAGCAAAGATAACATTTCTTTGTACGTTTCTGATTATGACGGCAAAAACCTGCTTGAAATTTCAGCTTCAATTTATTACTTTGAATTTACAGACAGCGACATGATTTTATTTGCAGAATATGACGGCGAAACAGTTTCTTATTATGAGTTTGATTTGAATTCAAAATCTAAAAAGCTGATAAAATCAATTAAGAAGCCTGTCCTTGAAAAACATATTAATTTAAATGGCAACAGACTAATATACTAATCTATTAAAAATCATATGGAGAGATTATATGACAGAAGAAAACAGAGAAATTCTAACAAATTTGAAATTCCGTTTAATTGAAATTAACTGGATTGGCAAAATCGGAAAATATTATTTTGATATTTTAGACAAGCAGGATTCAGAAGACGAATTAGTTATTTCAGTTAATTTTGCGCAAAATGAAAACAAAGGCAGATTATTTGAATATTTTGATACGCTTGAAAAAGATGAAATAATTTCAAGCTATGGAATGGAAGAAAATGTAATAAAAGTTACTTTTCTTGAAAATGGAAAAGAAAAACTTGATAACCTGCTGAACAATATTTCTTCTAATTTTGACAGCATCAATCTGGAATGCAAATGCAACAACTGCTCAAACACACAGGATTTAAATTATTACTGTTATACTAACCGCTATATGCTTTTGTGCAGCAATTGTGCAGACGAACTTCAGAAAAAAATTGAAGAAGACAAAAAACGTTCCGGCAATTATGTCAAAGGCTTTTTTGCAAGCTTAATCGGTGCACTCATCGGTTCAATCGCCTGGATTTTGATAGGATGCCTTGGTTTTATTGCAAGCATTGCAGGTGCAGCAATTTCTTATGGTGCTTTTAAAGGCTATAATATGGCAAAAGGAAAAATTTCCAAAACAGGCGTTGTCATTAACGTAATTACAATAATCATTGCATTTCTGTTCGCCAATTATGCAGGCATTTTCATTCAATTTATGAAAGAAGTTGAAGACGGAAATCTTCTTTATTTTATTCTGGTAACTCCATATCTGTTTTCTGACGCAGAATTTTTAGGTGCCGTTTTAAAAGATTTGCTGCTTGGAATTCTTTTTGCATTTTTAGGTTCTTCAAAAACTGTTTCAGATTATTTCAACCAGGCAAAACATAACGATAATTTTCATGTTGAAAAAATTGAATTTTAACTGAAATTCATGCAGAAGCCGTGATAAAAAAATGCATCCTTGCATTTTTTTATCACTAAAGCTTGCTCATTGCGTTGCATTTGCAAACTTTGATTCTTGTCGTTCATAGCTCACCGTTTACGCGGTGTTTTAAAAGGAGAAAATATGAAGAAATTAATTTCATTTTTGCTTTTTGCCAGTCTGGCTTTTTTCTGTTTTGCACAAAACAATGAAAAATACTACAGCATTATTACAGACCCTATGACTTACAGTAAAATATTTGTAACGCCAGACTGTGTCTACGAAGACGACGAAGAGATGTGTACTCCACTAAAAAAATATCCGCACGATGCTGTTAAACTTGGTGAAGACGGCTATTTTTATGTTAATGTCGGCTACCTGCAAAACCAGATTGTAATTTTCAAAAACAATGGAATGTCGCTTTTTTTTGATTCGGCAAAAAAGAATGATAAAAATCCTGAGTATTTCGATTACTGGATTAGTAATAACCAGTTTCATGGAAGCTTCTTGTCGCCAAAATACAAGGCTTCGTCTGTATTAACAGAAAATTTAAAAAGTGGAAAAGTAATTTATCAACCTGAAAATCTAGGCAAAGCTTTATTCCCGCCGGACAGCAAGGAAAGTTTTCCAGGATGGAATTATGAACATATTCCTTATGTAGAAGGTCAAAAAGGTTATGGCGAAGGCGAAAAAATTACAATTTCTACAAAAGAAAGATTTTTATCGTTATTGGTTTTAAATGGATATGTTTCAGTTTCAAATTTAAGTTTATATAAGAAAAATTCCAGAGTAAAAACTTTTATAGTTAAAGATTTAGACAACAAAACTGAATATGAAGTTGAACTAGAAGATGCGGTTATGTTTCAGGAAATTTATTTTGAAGAACCAACTGCAAATGTAGAATTGATTATTAAAGATGTTTACAAAGGCGATAAATACGATGACACGTGCATTTCTGCCTTGATTCCTGTTGAACAAGGTGCAGCTGAACCGTTTAATTACAAAAAACAGACACAAAATCATCATACAGAAGAAATCAAAAAAGAAATCAGCAAATTGCTGCAAAGACAATAAACATCTTTAATTTCTTAAAAAATGGCTGCCTTTTCTATAGACAGTCATTTTTTTTATCCGTACAGAGAGTTTAGTATTTATTCCTGTACAAAACATAATATTAAAACTAAAAACTGAACCGCCGCATTTCATTTTAGAAACACAACTTCTTTTATAAAAATATTGTCATTTCCGAAGACTAACACAGCAGAATCTTGTCTCTGCACAAATAAACACTTGTACACAATATCATTACATGCTAAGTTAGCCAAATGAACACCGAAACACAAACACTTCTATCTTCAAAGAAATTTGACTGGCTTGATTTAATAAAGCGCATAGCCGTTATTGCAATTCCAGTTGCCTTGCAAAACCTGCTTTCTACAACCGGAAGTATGATTGATACGATGATGATTTCTTCGCTTGGTGAACGTTATGTTGCTTCTGTCGGACTTTGCGGTCAATATTCATTTTTAATGTTTTCGTGTTACTGGGGTTTTATCGGCGGCGGCTGTCTGTTTTTTTCGCAATTCTGGGGCGCAAAAGACGAAAAAGGCATTTCAAAATCTTACGGTTTAACGCTCACCTGCATTATGACAGTTGCAGTTCTTTTTGCAGTCTTCGGCATCTGTTTTCCAAAACTGGTGCTAAAGCTTTATACAGACAAAGAAGCCATTCAGACTATCGGAATAAGCTATCTGAAAATTGTTGCATGGGCTTATCCAATGCAGGTTCTTTCCATTGGAATGAGTTCTCTGCTGCGCTGTACTGAACATGTAAAAATTCCGCTTTATGCTTCAATTGCTTCTGTTGCAACAAACACCTTTTTAAATTGGATTTTAATTTTCGGTCATCTTGGTGCACCGGCCCTTGGCGTTGAAGGAGCTGCAATTGCAACTGTAATTGCATCGTTTATAAACGTGCTTGTCATTGCAATCTGTGCACTTGCTACAAAATATCCATATCTTTTCAAATTCAAAGAATTTTTCAAATGGGACAAACAGTTTCTTGAAATATTTTTTGGAAAATGCCTTCCGATTCTTGCAAACGAACTTTTAATCGGCATTGGAAATATGGTTATAAATATTGTCCTAGGTCATCAAGTTGAAGAAGCAATTGCTGCAGTTGCCGTCTTTAGAACAATTGAAGGCATGATTATCGGCTTCTTTGTAGGATTTTCCAGTGCATCATCTATTCTGGTCGGCAAAAGTGTCGGTGCAGGAGAAACAAAACAGGCTTATGAACGTGCAATACGCATTGTGTATTTGTGTCAGGCTACAATTCTTATAGCAGTCATAGGTCTGTTTATTTTTCACAGTCCGCTTTTACACGTCATGCACCTTTCGGGTCTGTCTTTTGATTTTGCAACAGGAACAATAATTATTTACGGCATTGCATGTGTAATCCGCATGGGCAACTGGACACAGAACGACACATACCGTTCAGCCGGAGATGCAATTTATGGAACAATGCTTGAAATCATCTTTATGTATTCACTTGTCATTCCGGCACTGCTTCTTACAAATTTTGTCTTAAAAGCACCTTTTCTCGTTGTTTTTGCAATGTGTTACATAGATGAACCAATCCGCTATATTTTAATGCAAATCCACATGTATTCGGGCAAATGGATTAAACCTGTAACACCAGAAGGCAAACTTGGTCTTGAAAAATTTCTGGAAGAACGAAAGGCAAAACAGCAGACAGGCGAAAACTAAAAGCAAATTTGCATTTTTATTCTTGATTTTTTCCATCAAAAAAGACGATTATATTTGCAGTGTTTTAAAAACATTTTGTCTTGCCACATGGCAGCAAAGTACAGTCATTTAAAAAAATTACAGCTTTTTTCAGGGCTTCCCTTATACTGTTCATAAAAGGAGATTTTCAAAAGGTTTAATCCATTTGGGCACAGATTGCCGTAACATTAAGCCCTTTGCACAACAATATATGATTAAGAAATTGTTTTTACTGCTTTTTTTAATGTGTGCATTTTTTTGCTTTGCTGAAGAAATTGAAATAGCACGCATTTCTGCAACATCAACTCTGAGCAGTGCAAAAAAATCATACAATGCAGAAAATCTAATTGACGAAACAAGCGCTTCATGGGTTGAAGGCGAAGATGGTTCAGGTCTTGGCACAAAAATTATCATAGAATTCAAAACACAGGTTATACTCAGCGAATTTTATATAAAAAACGGCTGCGGCGATTTTGAATATTTTTATGCAAACAACCGTGTCAAAAAGCTGAGCTGCACTTTTTCAAACAAAGCAAACGGAATTATTCTGCTTGAAGACAAACCTGGCTTTCAAAAAGTACAGTTTTCAAAACCAGTTAAAACAAACAGAATTGAACTGACTATTGAAGAAGTATATAGAGGCGAAAAATTTGATGAAACGGCCATCGCCGAAATAAGCTTTAAAGACTGGTCAAAATTAGACCACACCAAAATGAACGAATCAATTTTTATGAATGGCATAAACGATTTATATGAAATTTATAAAAAAACAGATGAATCTTTAGGTCAGCGCGTCTATAAATCAGCATTTACATTTCCAAGAAATAACGCCCGACAAGGCAGCGATTGGTTTTCAATCAGCCTGTCACGTCAGGTTATTCCGCTAAAAAACGGCGATGTATATTTTTTAACAAGTCTTCCAGGTGAATGCTTTGGTTTAAAAGGCGCAAATTATTCTAATTCAGCTTATTATCTGTTTACAAAACTTGAAAACAAAAAAATCATTCCAGACCAGTCTTTTATTCCTTCGCTTGGCACAAAAGACGACATTGAATACCTTGAATCAATAAAAAACACGCAGAAAAATTTTATTGAAAAATACATCAATTTGATTAAAACTGTAGAAAGTTCTAAACAGACGAATACACCGTTTTTATGCGAACTTTTCAACATTAAAATTGATAAATCTGATTTTTCAGTTAATTTCAATCTTCTTGAATATGTTTCTGTGCCTCCAAAAGTTATGCACTTGTTCCCCGGAACAATTTCAAAAATTATTTATGAAGCACCTTATAAAAGAATTACAAACATAAATACGCCCGACAGATAAATGCAAAAAGCAATTAATTTGCATGCATAAAAACAGCAGAGATTGCAATACACAAACGAATAACAATCTTTTTTCTTTTAATTAATAAAAATATTTGTTATCAGCATGTTTTACATAAATTTAAATATCGGCTATACACAAACAAATAAATTTTATACAATAGATTGTTATTAAAAAGGAATTATGAAAAATAAGTATATAATTTTATTAACGTTAGTTTTTGTATTGTCATGCTCTTGCTCGTTTACAAAAGATGTTCTTAAAACAGATGAATACATATCAACTGAAACAGGCAATAATATTGCAAAATCACTTCAATTTGAGGGCACATACAAAAACGAAAAATATGTTTTTTTAAGACTATATGACGTTTTCTACAATGACGATTATCAGGTTGCAAATATACTAAAAGCTGCCATCAGCGTTTTAGGTCCGGCACCTGACGGACTTTATTACAGCCATGTCGCAATTTCATGCAATTTAAAAGACGATTTTGTCGGCATGACTTCTGGCAAGGACAATAATGCAAGGCACGAATGTCTTTCGACACCAGAAACAAACAGATACATCAACTCAAATGATCCGTCAAAGTCACGCTGCACGGTTATTGCAATTCCATGTTCAGAAGCAGACTATGAAAACTGCAAAGCTCTTATTGAATATTCAACTATGCCAGATTCCAAGTTTTATTTTGGTTTAACAGATTTCATCGGAATTGTAAGCACAAGAGCTTCAAATATACACAAAATAAAAAAATCGCCATTAGACACTAGCAGCATAAAAGACACTGAACCTATTTTAACTCCTGAAGAAGAATTCGCTTCAAGATGCTACTGCTGTTCGGCGTTTTGTGCTTATATTCTCATTCATGGCATTCAGCGCTATAAAGACTATGCAGAAAAGCTGCATCTCAATTACCGCGGTGTAACTCCTGCAGATTTATATTCTGTTCAGGGAGCACGACCACTTTTTAACTGTTATTACCCGGATTACGACAATGCACTTTCTGAATTCATTGAGCAGTACCCGGAATTTGCAGAATATCTTTAATCTGCAAAGTCGCAGCTAAAAACCAAAGCAGCCCGAATATTACAAAAGCAGCCGCTGTTCTTCAAACTTTTCATCTTTATTAATCTGCAACCTTCTTTTTAATTGCGCGTCTAATATTTAAGAAGGCAAAATTTAAATGCAGATTTAGTCTTCACAAAATCATTCAAGTCTGAATTTTCCGGAACTTTTCAGGCTGACACAATTTTAAAATTTTAAATGAGGATAAAATGAACGTTATAAAAGACATAAAAAAAGACGCAAAAACACAGATTAAAAAAATCAAAAAAGAATCTAAAGAACAGATTAAGGCGATAAAACAGCAGACACTTGAAACACTTGCTTCAAAAGACACTGTTTATGCACGCAAGCTTGAAATTCAAAAAAGACGTGCAGAAGAAGCATTGCTGCCAAAACGATATTCAATCGGAGAAGAAATTTTTAATTCTATAACCCATGGTGTCGGTGCAGGCCTTGCAATTGCAGCTCTTGCACTTTTAATTGTGCGCGCCGTGCGTTATGCACCGCAGGACCAGAAAGGCTTTTACATAACAGGTTTTACTCTTTTTGGCGTCATGCTCATCATTTTATATTTAATAAGCACGCTTTATCATGCGCTAACTCCGTACCATGTAAAAAAAGTCTTTGGCGTTTTTGACCATTCTTCAATTTACCTTTTAATTTCAGGCACTTATACGCCTTTTTGTCTTGGCGTTCTGCGTCAGCACGGCGGCTGGTATCTTTTCGGCATTATCTGGGGCTTAACCATTCTGGGCATTACATTTTATGCCATTTTTGGCAGCAAGATGAGGCTTCTTTCTGTTATAACTTATGTAATTATGGGGTGGCTCATCTGCCTTTACTGGAAGCCTCTAAAAGCCAACGTTCCAGCCGCCACCATTACGTTTTTGCTTGCAGGTGGAATTGTTTATACTTTGGGCGTAATCGCCTATGCACTGACAAAAATTAAATGGGCACACTGCATCTGGCATCTGTTCGTTCTTGGCGGTTCAATCCTGCACTTTTTTTCTGTTTTTTATTCGCTTTAATTTATAAAAAAACCGGCAGTTTTAAGCCTTTGCCTTGTCTGCCGGTTTTTCATTTTTATTTTAATTCTGCACCAGAACTAAAAGCTTTGCCCACTTTTTCGCCAAATTTATAATAATCGTGATTGCACGGGTCATAAATTATCGGTTCAAATTTCTTCAAGTCAATTTTATTTTCTTTGCCTAAAATTGATTCATCTGCACAGACATTAACAATTTCTGCCCAGCAACGACATGTTTTTTCGTCGTAGCTTAAAAGTTTGCATTCAAGTGCAAAAGGCAGCTCGTCAATAATCGGTGCATCAACATGTTCTGCTTTTGAAAAATGAAAACCTGCTTTTTTCATTTTGTCAGGATCGTCATTTCCAGAAACAATTCCGACAAAATCGCATGGCACAACATTTTTAGCATCTGCAATGCTTACAGAAAATGCTTTTTTTGCAAGAATGTTTTTTACAGTTTTATGCTCCGGGCTTAAACATATTGAAATCTGATTATCGTCAGCGATGCCGCCCCAGGCCGCATTCATTGCGTCTTCTCTGCCAGATTCATCATAAGTTGCAATAATAAGCACAGGCTCTGGATAAAGCCACGATTTTGGTCCTAAATTTTTCTTCATATATCCTCCATTTTACTCTAATTAGAAACTATTCAGAATCAGAGTTATCGGGTTTTTGTATGCTGGTAGGAGTAAATGTGATTTCATGTGCATTTTCGTCATCAAAAAGGATTACCTGCTTTTTTAAAAAGCCTTCTTCGTCAAGTTCGCGAATGAGTCTGCCTTTTTCTGCAAGTTTTTCATCTTCATACATTTCGTATGTTCCTTCGCCCTCTATGCATGAAAATAAATATTGTCGGTTACGGTTCCAAGATCCAGATGATTCATTTTTATATGCTTCTGTCAAAATGCCTTTTTTATATACCCGTTTTTCATCAAGCAGATTAGAACCGTTTTTTTCATATCCATGGAATGTGTAAGTGATTGTATCTCCGTCAAAAATATACTGACTGATTAATATTTCTTCATTATCCAATTCCATTGTTTCTAAATCTTTGATGTTTTGATATGTTATAGTAATTGTATCAGAAGTTATTTTCAGTTTATTTAGTCTGTAATATAAGTCCCACCCTTTTTTATATTTTTCTGGTGGAAGTATCTTTTCATAACCGTCATCTGTTTTTGTCCATTTTGAAAGGTCATAAATGTCTAAAGGCTTAAAAATTCGTTCCTTGCTTAAAATTTCTGTATTTTTCAAAACAGGAACATATTTATCAATCTGTCCCATATATTCTCTTGGTATTATCAATGCCCGACCTTTTTGTTTTGGCTGTTCATAACATTTAATATGTCCTTGATATTTTCTGTCATCAAAAAAACAAATGTGGACAGGATCCACTAAGTCAACAGCATCATAGCAGACATTTTTTGTACCATCCTGAAGTCTGTTTTTGTAATCAAAATAATAGACATGTCTGAATTTTACATTAGATTTGGGATTTAACATAAAAACAGGAACAGGATTATACTCCAGTGAATAATTTTTGCAGGCATTTAAATAACTGTAATGACGGACATCATCAAAATAAGTTCCGTCTGTTGGAATTATTGAAGGCTCTGAAGTATCAAAAACTATATCTTTATCTAATTCAAATACATCATCAAGAGCTTCTATCCTTTTCTGTTCTTCTAAAGATTCTGCATCAGATTCTTCTGCCTGATTGTCTGACTGCTGCAGTTCAGGTTCTGCTGCTGTCAACACAGCAGTTTCTTCAATTATTGGCTCTTCCTTTTGTGTTTCTACATTTTTTTTGCTGCATGAAACATTCATGAACATCAAAATCATTGCAGCGATTAATACAATTGCATTTAATTTTTTCAAAATTTTCTCCTTGCCTTAACAAAGACAACATGACCTTTGAGTTGCATAACATTTGCTTAAATAAAATATTTGCCAATCAAATCAAAATACACATGCTGTTCTGGTGTATCAAGTACAGGACCACCTTTATCATGATCTAATGAATCTGATGGAATCCATCCTGTAAAATCATTTATCTGGATTTTTACCCATTTATAGTCTGCAGTAATTGCAGATGATTTATAATGGTGTGAAAACTCTTCACCTGATACTTTGTGCAGATTATTCGCTGTAGCTGAAGGAAATTCTTTTACACTTACATTCCCGAATATAATGAAAGATTTTTCAAATTTAAGAATTGTAGTTTCAATGCCATCAACTTCTAAAATATCCATCATTTCAAAATTACCATCATAATAAGGGTTTCCGCAAATCTCTATATAACCATCAAGAGAATTGTTAACTTTTACTTTGATAAAATTCTTGTCTGTTTCGTATGAATAAATAAAGTTAAATATTTCAACTACGTCATCTTTTTGAATTGTATAACAAATTTCTTCCAGTTTTGGGTCTTTGTAAACTATGGTGTCATATCCGTTGTATTCAAAATCAAGCGTATAATGCAAATCATGAATTTCATATTTTTCGCTATTGTTCAAATCATCTTTTGCAAGGCTAAGTTCTTTTATCTGTTGCTGCAAATTTGCATTTTCGCTTTCAAGTTTTTTAACAGTGCTAGTTAATTCTTCAATTTGTGCTTTAAGGTTTGTACCTTCTTCAACAAGCAAATCATTTTGAGCCTGCAATTCGACAAGTTTTTCTTCATTTGCTTTTGAATTACAACCGATAAACAACACACTCAAACAGCAAAAAAATAGCAGATTTTTCAATTTCATTTTGTCCCCTGTTTTAACAAACGTTAGTGTATCTGCTTTATATTTCAATCAAACCTGATATTAACAGCAAATCGTCAAACGTTTTATTTATATTTTCTGTTAGCGTGGAACAGAAGTTTCAGCTATATTCAGTTTAATTTGATTTTAATTGGTTAGTCAATTATTTGTTTTTATGGAGCAACTAGAAAAAAACAGCGCCGCATGGTATATTCCTTGAATATGGAAGAAAAACCACAGAAAACCGCGATGGTTGCCATTGTCGGAAGACCTTCAAGCGGAAAATCTACTTTTTTGAACACAGCATCAGGCGAAAAAGTTTCAATCGTTTCGCCGATTCCACAGACAACACGGAATGCCGTCCGCGGAATTGTTAATACTTCGTATGGACAGCTTGTTTTTGTCGATACACCGGGCTACCACAATTCAGACAAAAAGCTGAATTTAAAGCTGCGTGCAATTGCAGAAGAACAGCTTGGAGACGCAGATTTAATTCTTTATCTTGTTGATTCAACAAGAACACCCGGCGAAGAAGAAGCATTAATTGCAGATCTTGTTTCGCCATTTAAAGACAAAACGGTAATTGGCATTAATAAAATTGACCTTCCAGAAGCAAAACCAAAAGCAGTTCGCAGTTTTCTAGAAAGATTTTTCTCAGCAATGCCAAAAGAACGCATAATCGAAATTTCTGCCGAAAAAGACCAGAACATAAACGACGTGCTCCTTCAGCTTTATAATCTTGCACCAGAAGCAGAGCCGCTTTATCCAGAAGAATATTACACAGATCAGGAAGTTGATTTCCGCATTGCCGAAATCATCCGCGAAAAAGCAATGAATTCATTGTTTGACGAAATTCCTCATGCAATTTATGTTGAAATTTCAGACATGGAATGGCGCAAAAACGGCAAGGAACTTTGGGTAAGGGCTTTTCTTGTTGTTGAAAGAGAAAGCCAGAAAGGCATGGTCATCGGCAAAGGCGCTTCAATGATAAAACACATAAGAATTGAATCAATAAAGCAGCTAAGGCGCATTTTTGACTATCGCGTTGACCTAGACCTTCAGGTTAAAGTCAATAAAAACTGGCGACAGAAAGATTTAGTTCTTCAAAAGTTGATTAAATAGCTTTTTGTCATTGGGGTATCTAAAAAGAATTGTCATGCCGAATTTAGTTCGGCATCTATGCTATATATAGCGTATAGATCCTGAACTGAATTCAGGATGACACTATGTATTAAACTATTTGGTCAGCCCCATCTCTTCTGCACAGAAACTCAAACTTTCAGTGTTCCATATTTTGAAGATAATAACGGCAAAAAAGGCAGTTGTCTTTTGTATGCCCTTTGCCTGGAAATTTATGACCTTTTTTTTCAAGTTTTTCTGCTTCTTTTAAAAGACCAGTTTTATAAACGGTGCGCAAAAAGCCTTTTTTGCATGATTTTTTTGCAGCTGCAGCAATTTCCTTGTAGCTCATTGTATTTATGTTGCCTAAAATCAAATCGCTGCATTCGTTTGCATAACCGCAGCATGCTGCCACATCTCCGTTTGCATGCACATAATATACATGACCTGGTCCTGCACAAAAATCTTCTGCAAACCATTCTGAAGACTGCCATGCATTTTCATCTAAAGCGTTTTCTTCAATAAAACTGATTGTTTCAACAGGAATATAATCATATTCAAGCCCGTCGTTTATAAATGTTTCAAGCTTGTCTTTATAAATCAAAGCGTCTGGAAAATATATCTGTTTATCTTGAAGTGCATTTTGCGTTTCTTTTTCAAATGACAAATCTAATTTTTCAGCAAGCTCTTTTAGCATCAAAAGCGTTTTTTCGTCTGCTGTGTCTTTTTTTGTGCAGGCAATTGAAACATGATTGCGCTCTTTATAGACAGCTTCAACAGTTTTTATAAAAAGCGCAATGTCATCTGCTTTTTGTGCATGAAAAGCGTCATAGCTTATGCCAAAAACACCGTCAAAACCTGCTTCAAAAATTTTTTCAATTTTTTGCCGCATATCTTCTGCATCTTTAAATGCCACTGCGTTTGTCATAAGCCGGTCAAAATAAAGATCATTTTCAACAGCTTTTTGAATTATTCTGCACATAAAATCAACAGCCAGAAACGGTTCTCCGCCAGAAAAACCAACCTGCATTATGCCGTCATTTACTGCGTCTTTTAAAAAGCCAAGAGCTTTTTCTTCATCAAGCTTTCCGCTTGTTTTTGGCACAAAGCAATGTGCACAGCGCAGATTACATTCCTGCGTAGGCACAAATATAATTTCTTCTGATGCAAAGATTTTCTTCAATTTTTTCACTTTGGTTCCTGCTGAAAATTCAGATATTCACAATATTCTGCACAAAGGCAATGCATTATTCCTGCAAAACAGCTTCGTCATCTTCAGGATGATTAAGCTGCAAATCGCCGGCACTAAAAACTACCTTGCCACGGCGGATTGTCTGCATGATTTTGCCCTGCAAAGTAAGACCGTTAAAAGGCGAATGTTTTCCTTTAGAATAGAAATTTTCTGAATCGACTTTCCATTTTTTATTAAGGTCGATAAGAACAAAATCTGCCTGACGGCCTGGACGCAGGATTCCGCAGTTTGTACCCAGCCGTTTTGCAGGGTTTGCAGACATCAATGCTGACAATTTGTTCAAACTTATATGCTTTTTTAAAACAAGCTCGTCATAGCAGACGGCAAATGCAGTTTCAAGACCAGAAAAACCGCATGCTCCGCGTTTTTTCTCGTCTTTGCTGTGCGGTGCATGGTCTGTTGCAATGCAATCTACAACACCACGTTTTATTCCTTCTATAAGAGCAAGCCTGTCTTTTTCGGGGCGAATCGGTGGATTTACAAATTCAACCATTGAACCTGAAAGTGCAATATGATGCGGGGTTACTTCGCAGGAAACAGCAGAACCACGTTTTTGTTTTGCCTGTTCAACTGCTTCAAGAGAAGCAGCTGTACTTACATGTGCAATATGAATGTTGCAGCCTGCAATTTCAGAAAGATACAAATTCCTTATCGTTGCAATGTCTTCAGCAGCAGCAAGAAGCTGTTCTGCTTTTTTCATATATGCATCAATTTTTGCAAAACGTTCTGCATGACCTGCTTCGTCAGCTCCATTTTGCAAGGCAACTTCATCCTGCTTTAAAAGCGTAACAACATCTCCACGCGGTACTCTTGCTGCTTCTGCAAAAGAAAAATCTTCGCAATGACACGAAACAAGCAGATTATTTTTTGCACATTTTTTCATTGCAGCAAGCATAACAGAAGCTGCATTAACATCGTGGCCGTCTTCGCTTATAACTGGGTGCAGGCTTGAATCCAGCCTGGTTAAATGTTCGGTGTTTGTTCCGTCAAAACCGCGGGTAATGCTGATTGACTGAACTACATCTGCAAGTTTTAATTGTGCAGCCTGAAGCTGAACAAATCTTGCTTCTTCTGCACTTGAAACGACAGGATTTGTGTTCGGCATAAGCATAAGCGTGCCAAAACCACCGGCAACAGCTGCTTTTAATGCAGTTTCAAGCTCTTCTTTCTGCGGCTGACCCGGATAGCGGAAATGTGCATGCATGTCAACAAACGAAGGCATAAGCACAAGTCCTTTGCAGTCTACCATTTCAACTTCAGATTTTTCCTTAAATAAAGTATTCAAAACAGAGGGCAACAGAAAACCCATAAACACATTCTTGATAAAGCCATCTTCTACAAGAATTGCACCGTCATTATCGCAGAATGCATCTACAAGACGTGCATTATAAAACAAAGTCGTCATTATTTACCCCTGTTAAGAAAAAATCTGCACTATTATAAACTGCTAGAAACCAATAGAGTTTGTAGCAGACGCAAAAATATCACCTGCATGAAAAATTTCATCACAATATTCACAATGATATTCTGCCCTTTTGCAGTCAGAAAGCAAAAATACATGCGGAATATATTGTTCTGTGCTTGTTATGCAGCGTGGATTTTTGCATTTTATTACGTTTTCAACGCGTTCCGGCAATGTTAATCTGATTTTCCGTTCGATTTTTTCATTTTTGATGATGTTTACCGTAATATTTGGGTCGATTACACCAAGAACAGAATAATCAAAGTTGATTATATTGTCTATTTTGATTATGTCTTTGCGCCCCATGTCTTTTGACGGGACATTCATTATAAGCGCAACACAATAATTTGCCTTGTCTAAACCAAGCCAGTTGAAAATGCGGGCGCCTGCACCTGCTTTTATATGATCAATTACAAGACCATTTTTAATTGTATCTACGTTAAGCATAAAACTCTCCTTAAACCGAACCAGTAAGTTTTGCCATAAGTGCCATACGCACATACATTCCGTATTTAACCTGCTTAAAATAAACAGCACGCGGATCATCATCAATTTCCGGTGAAATTTCATTTACACGTGGAAGAGGGTGAAGTACAATCATTGACTGTTTTGCATTGCGCATTTTCTGCTTATCCAGAATATAGCTGTCTTTTAATCTTATATAATCCTGTTCATTAAAGAACCTTTCTTTTTGAACACGTGTCATGTACAGAATGTCCAGATCGCCAATGACATTTTCAAGACGCTCTTCTTCAACAAAAGAAACACCTGCATCATGAAAAACCTGTTTTGTAATATATTCTGGAATCTGAAGTTCTTTTGGACTTATCAATACAAATTTGTTATCTGGGTAACGGCTCATTGCTTTTGCAAGGCTATGAACGGTGCGGCCAAATTTCAAATCGCCGCAAAGTCCGATTGTAAGACCCGAAAAACCGCCTTTGTGGGCTCTGATTGTAAGCAAGTCTGTTAATGTCTGTGTCGGATGATGATGACCACCGTCACCAGCATTAATAACAGGAACTGTTGAATACTTTGATGCAAGAACTGCAGCACCTTCTTTTGGGTTTCTCATTGCAATTATATCTGCATAAGAAGAAACAACACGAATTGTATCTGCAAGACTTTCGCCTTTTGTTGCAGAACTGCTTGAAGCTTCGGCAAAACCAAGCGTTTTTCCACCAAGGCGAAGCATGGCCGCCTCAAAAGAAAGCCGAGTACGTGTACTCGGCTCAAAAAACAGTGTCGCTAAAATTTTCCCATGACAAACTTCAGAAAAGGCACTTGGATCAACAATAATTTCTTCTGCTAAAGAAAAAATTTCTTCCATTTCATCAACTGACAAATCTGCTGGCTCAAGCAGATGGCGTCCTGCAAGCATGAATCCTCCAAAGACTTCTTTTCAATTTTATAATTTTCAATAATTTCTACATATTTGTTTTGCAGCAAATATATAACAAATCCAAGTTTGAAAAATTCGAACAAATTTTTTAATGAAGCTTCCAGAAATTTCAATTTATGAACAATCTGAAAGCATATTTTTAAATTGTTATGATTCAACAATTTAAAAATCACCGGCATTTATCAAAAAAATTCTGTAAACACCTTTAATTTGCCTAAATGCTCAAACTTTCAGAATTATACACTACTTGTATTTTTATGGAAAGAGATTTTATTCTTGATAATACTAAAAATTTTCAATTTTTAGCCTGCTGCCTTAAGCCTGAATAAAATGCTTTAACCTGAAACCTTGTTTTACAAGCTAACATAATTGTGCTAAACTAAGCTTGTCTTTTATCTTATCTTTTTTGGCAGAATCTTTAAATTTTTAAAAGTTTTGCCCTCTTTACAGGAGGCTGCAGCAAATTGATGAAAAAACTTTTTCTTGTTTTTTCTATGTTTACTGTCTCATTTTATATTTTTGCTGCAGGTTACTGGGGCGAAGGTCTTTCTTTCTCCGGCGGTTACCAGAAAACTACAACAATAAAAACACCTTTAGAAGGCACTTTTACATTAAGAAAAACTTTAGATGAAGACTTTATTTCCGATTCCGGTTTAAGCATAAACGATTCTTTTTTTAATGCAGCAACAAGTGTTTTGCTTTCGCCTTATACAAGCAGAAGATTCGATTTTTCAATAAAAAACACTTTTCATTATTCAAAACTGTTTAAATATAAAGCTTCAGAGCAAAATTATCTTTGCATGGGTTTGTTTTCATTGAAAAGTTCCAATTATGAAAATCCGCTTGTCTTTTCAATTGGATACGGATTTGACTATAAAAATTCATCTGTCGTTTCAAGACGAAACAACAACATAAACATACAGAAAATTGATCATGCATTTATTTTAGACATCCGCAAACGATTTCTCAATGTTCATGAAATTTATGCACGACTTTCGTCTTTTGATGAATATTATTATCCGGAATTCTGCACACCTTATTATATGCTTGGTTATTCATTTGACGTTTCAAAGAAATTTTCGGTTGGTGCAATTGGCGTTGTGCGATACACAGACCAATTTACATTAAATGGTGCTATGGAAGGTTTTCAGGCAAGACTTTTTGCTTCTTATAAATGGTAACAATATGAAATATTTTTGCAAATTCATATTTATTTCTATATTTTCAATGCTTTTCTTTGCCTGCGGAGGCGGTGGCGGTTCAACCCCATATTCCGGCTTGTTTTACAGCGACAACCAGCCGGACGAAAGAATTGACGCCAATCTGGCACATTATGCCGCTCCTTCACTAAATTCAACATATACATTTCTGCTTTTTTCAGATTTGCATCTCGGGTATGAATCCGAAACTCTTCTGCCTTATACACAGATTTCTGCTTCAATTTCTCAGGAAGCAAGTGCAGGACATTCCGTAAGTTTTGTTGCAACTTTAGGTGACCAGACAGAAGCAGGCAAACTAAATCAATATCAACTTTACCAGACATTTATAACTTTTATAAAATCGCAGACAAATAACGCGCCAGTTTACGGCGTTATCGGCAACCATGATCTGTGGAACGGCGGAAAAACAAGATGGCCTGTCTATGTAACGCCCGGCACTTCGTTTTATAATTTTTCAGATAATTCAATAAACCGAAGCTTTTATTTTCTTGACTCTGCTTCTGGAACACTTGGAACAAAACAGCTTAACAACTTTGAACAGGCTCTGTCTTCCGATTCAAAGCGCAAATTCGTTTTCATTCATTATCCGATTATATTTACAGACGGAAACACTTACTTTATGCTTGCCGATCCGGCAGAAAAGCTTAAACTGCTGTATTTAACAGATGAATACACAATTGATATGTTTTTTACCGGACATAATCATGAACCGTCTTTTGATACAAACGGAACTTTTGCACAATATGTTGCAGGTTCTCTTAGACCAGACAAAGATGACATCCGCTATTGGACTTTTGTAACTGTTGACGAAGCTGCACAAACCCTGGTTTTTAAACGTTATTCATTGCGGACAGGAGAAACAACGCCGTCAACCTGGATACGGACATATAATTTTATTCCATAATCCAAAGAACTGTGCATATAATCTGTAAATTATGAAAATCAAAAATATATTAAAAGGTCAAAAATGAAAACAAACGCTATCCGGATTCTTGAACAGAAAAACATTCCTTTTGAAACAAAATCTTATGACTTTGATGAAAATTTCTCTGACGCTGTAACTGCAGCCGAAAAAGTCGGTCTGCCGCCAGAACAAGTTTTTAAAACAATCGTCATGCGGAATGAACACAAGCAGATTTTTGTTTTTTGTGTGCCGGCAAACAGCGAAGTCAATTTAAAAAAGGTACGTGCAATTACAAATTCAAAAGACATTGCGCCAGTAAAACAGAATGAACTTTTAGGTTTAACAGGCTATATACGCGGCGGCTGTTCACCTTTAGGAATGAAGAAAAAATACAGGACTTTTTTTGATGAAACAGCAGTTCTCTTTGATGCCGTCGCCATAAGCGCAGGTCAGCGCGGCATGCAGATTTTTGCAAATGCAGAAAAACTTGCAGAAGCAGCAGAAGCCGAATTTGCAGAACTCACTTTATAAATAAACCAAATCTAAAAATCTGCAAAAAAAATGCGCCGGCAGAAAAACTAAACCGGCGCAAAATCAACTGCCCCGCTGCAGGGCAGCAAATCATTAAACCTACGAATCAGATTAAGCTTTTGCTTTTTTATCGCAGGAATTTCTAATGAACTGATAAATAATCAGACCTGCCATAAGGCACAGACCGACAATATCACTTTTTGTTTCAGGCACAACACATAAGAAGCCAGCCAGGGCAAATAAAACACGCTGCACAACAGAAGTATCTCTAAATGCATAGCCTTCAAGTGCAACACTTATGCCGAACATTCCAATCAATGCAGTAATGCAAATAAACAAAACAGACATTGCAGAAGCATCAATCATCAGCATCTGCGGGTTGTATACGAACATATATGGAATAATGAATGCACCGATTGCAAGTTTTGTTGCATTTAATGCGGTTTTCATCGGCTTGCCTTTTGCTATTGCCGCTCCGGCAATGGCGGCAAGTGCAACCGGCGGAGTAACATCGGCGATAATGCCAAAATAAAATGCAAACATATGTGCCGGCAGCATCATAATCGGCTGAATATCAGCATTGCCATAAAGACATGTAATGATTGCACCGGCTGTAATTGTTGATGTAATAAGATAATTTGCTGTTGTCGGCGCACCCATTCCAAGAATAATTGAAGCAATCATTGTAAAGATGAGTGTAAGCAGCAGTTTGCCATGCGCAAGAGAAACAAGACCTGCACCAAGTTTTAAACCAATGCCAGTAAGCGTTACGATGCCAATAATTATTCCAGCCATTGCACATGCAATTGCAACACTGATGATATTTCTTGCTGCAGCACACATAACATCAATTATGTCGCTTGAACCAAAAGTCGGTTTTCTGCCCTGAGCAAGGTCTGCAATTGAAACACCAATTCCAATTACAAGACAAGCAACAATGCCCATCAATGCAGCAAAAACAGCAGTTTTTCCAACACAAAGGAAGTAAATTATTACAAACAGCGGAAGAATCATATAGCCGCGTTTTAAAAAAAGTGGCAGAAATTTCGGCAGTTCTTCACGTGGAAGACCTTTTAGGCCAAGCTTTTTTGCTTCAAGATGAACAGTTATAAAAATGCCCGCAAAATACAGAACTGCAGGAACAATTGCTGCTTTTACAATCGTAATATAAGAAACACCTATGCTTTCTGCCATCAAAAATGCAGCTGCACCCATAATTGGCGGCATAAGCTGACCACCGGTAGAAGCAGAAGCTTCAACTGCACCGGCAAATTCAGGCTTATAGCCAAGTTTTTTCATCATTGGAATTGTAAAAGAACCAGAACCAACCGTGTTTGAAACAGAAGAACCAGAAACAGTTCCAAGCAGGGCAGAAGAAAGAACGGCTACTTTTGCAGGTCCACCAGATGCACCGCCTGCAATTGCATTGCACACATCAATAAAGAAATGACCTATACCAGTTTTTTCAAGCAATGCACCAAACAGAATGAACAAGAAAATAAATGTTGAACATGCACCAATCGGAGTGCCCATAATTCCTTCTGTGTTATAGAACAAATGGCATACAACACGCTGAAGGGAATAACCTCTATGATGCAAAAATCCCGGAAGAATTTTTCCACAGAATGCATAAAGCACAAAACAACCGGCAATTATCATTATAGGAAGCCCGACAATACGGCGGCAGCTTTCAAAAAGTATCAGTATTCCAATTATGGCAACAACTATATCAAGAACAGTATTATTGCCGGAACGACGGACAAGACTTTCGAAATTGACAACAATATAAAGCCAGCAGCTGGCACCAATTACACCCAGAACAATGTCATACCATGGCAATGTGTTTCTTGGCATTTTTTTTGTTGCAGGAAAAAGCAGGAAAGCAAGAAGCTGAACAAATGCAAGATGAGTTGCACGCAAAAGCTGTGCAGTAATTTTTCCAGACAAAGTTGCATATAATTGAAAACATACAAAAATTACAGAAACAACAACAGTAATATACTGCCGCCAGCATTTGTGCTCGCGGTAAGCCTGTTCACGGTCTAAATCTTTCATAAGATTTTTCATTTCTTCTTCGTTTGTTGTAGGAAGAATATCTTCTACAACACCAGAAGACGGCTGAACTTCATTTTCTAAATCGTCCATGTGTTCTCCTTTTTAATTGAAATATCAACAATGGGCATCTCTAAAAATGCAATTTTACTAATTTTTAGAATCTTCCATATGTTTTTTTATATATTCAGCGAGATTTACCCGCTTTATTTCCAAAATAATGCTTGTTTGCGGTGCAAAATAATCCGTAAAAGGATATTCAAAAGCCTCACCATGCTGAAAAAGCGTAAGCCCGTGATCAGCAACAATTCCAACAGCCATCATAAGCCTTGGAACAATTCTATTCAGATTGCTGATTTCATAACCATTTTCTAAAACCATAAACTTTGCACCCGGCGTTTCTTCTGGTTCTGGAATGCCTGCGCCGTAAGAAACAAAAATGGTTCTGTCTAGAAGTAGTTTATTATTTTCGGTAACTGCATAAAAATCGTGTACACGCCCTTTATTTACCGAATGTGTATAACTGATAACAAAACCTGTCTTGTAACCGGCATAAGAATAAAAGCTTTGTTTTGGATTTTTTCTATTGCTGACTGCAAGAACAGGAATGGCAGGTGTAAAAAATATTACACCTGCAAAAAGAATTATTAAAATAAGAATTGAAAATTTTCTTTTCAATTAGTTCATTAAACCAATTTCTTTGAAATATTTTGCTGCACCTGGATGGAAAGGAACAGAAACACCTGTAACTGCAGCTTCTTTTGAAACTTCCTTGCCTTTTGCATGTGCATTTCCAAGGTCTGTAAGGTTTTCAAACAAAGCCTTTGTCATTTCATAAACTGTTGCTTCGTCCAATTTTGCATTTACAGCCAAAGTTGCTTTTATAGCAAGAGCTGCTGTATCTGTGTCTGTACCTTTGTATGTGCCGGCAGGAATTGTTGTCTGTGTGTAATAGCCATATTTTGCACAAATTGCATCTGCTGCTGCACCGTCAACTGGAATAAGAATAAGACCAGCAGTAAATGCAAGTTCCTGCAAAGCTGAGTTTGGAACACCAGCTGTAATAAAACAGCCGTCCAATGTGCCGTTCTGAATTGCTTCAGCAGATTCTTTGAATGAGAGATTTGATTTTTTAATATCATCAAATGTGAGTCCGTAACCTTCAAGAATCTGTTTTGCATTGAATTCTACACCAGAACCAGCATCACCAACAGAAATGCGTTTGCCTTTAAAATCTGCAATTGATTTAATTCCACTTTCTTTTGAAACAGCAATCTGAACAACTTCAGGGTACAAAGTACCGATTGTCATAATATTTGCAAGTTTTTCGCCGGCAAACAAGTCTGTTCCATTATATGCATAATCCATTACATCGTTCTGAACGATTGCATATTCTGCATCGCCTTTATTGATAAGGCGAAGATTTTCAGCAGAAGCACCTGTTGCCTGTGCTGTTACATTCATGTTTTCAACTTTTGTGTTCCAGATGTTGGCAATGGCACCACCAAAAGGATAATAAGTACCACTTGTACCGCCTGTTGCCAAAATGTAGTCTGCTTTAGTATTTGACTTTGAACAGCTGCTAACCAGCGCAAAAACCAATGTCAAAACAGCAGCGAGAGAAATTACTCTTTTCATATATCCTCCATATTATTTGGTAATTTTACTATAGAGCCGGCGTTTTTTTCAACCACCAGACCTTTTATAACAGCAAAAGAAACTTTTAAAAAGCATTCTGTGCAGTTTTTCAATTTTCTTTCAGGCTGCCGGACATTCTGCACGAATAAACGCAGCCGCAATAATCCTGCCTGTAAAGACCATACTGTTCCGAAAGTTCAAGCGAACGTTTAAAACCGTTTTTCTTTTTGAAATCTGCATACAGATATTCAGGCGTTTTTTTTCTGCATTTTTCAAGATTTTTCAAAAAAATTTCGGCATTTTTGCCTTCTTCATTGATTTTTGCAGCGTCCTTGTGCGGGCTTATTGACAATGTAGTCGTAAAATAATCAAAATTGCGCATCAAGGCTTCTTTTGCACAGCACATTAAACGCAGCCTGTAACACATGCGGCATCTTTCATCTTTTTCGCACATGTTTTCAAAACCTTCCACAACTTTTACCGCATCATAAAATTCCTGCGGCTTATACGCAATTTCTATAACTTCCGGTGCTTTTTCAGTTAAAAATTCAACAACAAAACGTTCAAGTTCTTCTTTTCGCCGCATATATTCACTTTGAGGATAAATATTCGGATTATAAAACAGAATCGTAATATTAAAAATGTCTGCAAGTTTTTCCAAAACTGCACTTGAACACGGCCCGCAGCATGCGTGCAAAAGCAGCGAAGGTTTTTCTGCTCCATTTTGCATACTTTGAGTTATTTTTTCTATTTGTGTTTCAAATGCTTTATAAAAAACCGAAAGTCCTTTGCTCAAAACAAACCTGTATATGCTTTTAATGCTTTAAAAAGCTCTGAATTTGCAATTTTCAAAGCTTTTTTATGCATCATTAATATTGAATCCGCTCAATTTTAACGGCTTTGTTCGTGCTTAAATCAACCGTAATAAGCGCACCCTGAATTACACTTTCACCGGCCGCATTTTCCATTTTGTAGAGAACCTGTGTCAAATTACGCTTTATTACAATTTCTGCATCGCTTCCAATAACAGAATCTGCCACACCGCTCATGCCTAAATCTGTAAGATAAGCTGTTCCCTTTGGCAAAATTCTTTCATCGGCTGTCTGTACATGCGTATGTGTGCCGCACAATGCAGCCGCTTTTCCGTCTAAAAACAGCGCGAGAGCTTCTTTTTCGTCGTTTGCTTCTGCATGAAAATCTATAAAAAGCGGCGCATTTTGTTCTGCAGCCTGTTTTGCACATTCTGCAGCAGCCCTAAAAGGGCAGTCCAATGCAGTCATTGATTCGCGGCCCTGCAGGTTAAGAACTGCAATTTTTTTATCTGCACAGTCAAAAAAAGCAAAACCACGTCCGGGCGTTTCTTCTGCACCTTCAATAAGGCTGCCTAAACCTTTAGGATAATTCTCGGGGCGCAGTACATGCTTTTCCGAAGCAAGAAACGGATAATTATCTCTTTTTTCAAAAATATGATTCCCGCCTGTTATTACATCAACACCGGCTGCAAATATACGTCTTGCATCAGGTTCAAGCAGACCGTTTCCACCGGAAGCATTTTCACCGTTGTAAATTACAAAATCAATGGAAAATTCTTCCCGGAGTTTTTTTAATTTCCGTTCAACAACATCAATTCCAGCATCAGAAAAAATGTCTCCACCCATAAAGACTTTTAAAAAACCGGAATTCATTGTTAATCCTTTTTTTGAACAACAGAATCTATAATTTTTTTGAAATATTTTTCATTTTTCATAAAAATCTGCTCGTCTGCAGAAACAACAAATGCAAAATATTCATTTTCGCTTATCTTATAAAATGTGCTTATGCTTCTGACTGTTTTATCTTCCTGTGCAACATTTGCATCAATGCGGATATATTTATCATTTTGAGAAATTGCAACTGATTCCATATCTACGCATGAACCAGGCTGAGAAAGCAAAGAAATAAGTTCAATCTGCATGGCTGCATATTTTTCATCTGGAGCAAAATTTACAAAATATGGCGAAGCTACAGCAAGTGTTTCATTGTTTTTATCATTCAGCCACCATGTCTGAACAGCTGCCTGACTTTCGTCTTTTGTCCACTGTTCATCAAGTGTAAACTCAAATTTTTCAAGAGAAGCTTTTTTTGCTTTTTTATTTTTTTTGATTGAAACAGCTTTTTTCTTCTGCTCTTCCGGTTTTATAAGTCCGGCAAAATCTGTAAATTCACTTCCGCTGTTAAGAATACCGATATAAACAAGCTTAAAAAGAGGTTTGTCAGCAGAAACTATTGAGCGGACACCAAACATAGGAATATATGGTTCAAAAGTCATAAGAACTTCGCCACCAAACTGTGCATACTGTTCAGTTGAACGGACTGTTTTGTTGAAATTCTTTAAAGCCTTGCGTCTTGCTGCAAATTCATAAAACAAATCATGCAGATAATTCAATGTTTCAACATCAATCTGATTAACTTCTCCAACAATTTTTTCGCCTGTCATTTCAACAGTGTCTTTTGTTGTATCACATGTAATATAAAGCTCAATTGATTTTGCACCTTTTTGTGCCTGTGGAGAAAAATATCGAAGAGCATAAGTTCCAGCATCATACTGAAGAAATCCAATGTATGTTTCATCTTCATAAGTATAATCGCGGTAATAAACAAATGTGCCGGGAAAATCAACCATGGACTCAACACCTGGAACTGCAAAAACAGACATGCTGCACACAGACAAAGCAATCAAACAGATAAAAAAACGTTTAACAAAAGACATAATTTCCTCTTTTAAAAAGAAAGCCGCCATCCTGAAAGTTTTAAATAACTTATTTACAAGTTTTCTGACAAACTTTCAGAACAGCAGCTTTTAATATGAACTGCAGCCAATGCAAATATGTCTGCAGCATTAAGAGCGCCGTGTAAACAAAGCAAACACTTAAGCGTTTAAGCTTGAAAGTTCGGCTCTTACTATATCGGCAGCTTTGGCTGCAGCTTCAACAGCAGGCACTAACATTACATCTGCACTATTCCGGCATTTAATTTCAACATTCGGCAGATTTTTATCACCGACAACAATGCGAACTGGAATTCCAAGCAGATCAATGTCCTTGAATTTAACGCCAGGTCTTTCATTGCGGTCATCAAGCAAAACTTCAATGCCTGATTTCATAAGCTGGTCATAAATTTCAAGGGCTTTTTCTTTCATTGCGCCGTCAAATTTTACAGGCACAACAGCAACTTGATAAGGTGCAACAGACATTGGCCAGATAATTCCATTGTCATCATGATGTTCTTCAATAATTGAAGCTAATGCACGGTCAACGCCAATGCCGTAACAGCCCATTGTCGGAATCTGCTGTTTGCCGTTTTCGTCAAGATAAGTTACGTTCATTGTTTTTGTATATTTGTAACCAAGCTTGAAAATATGACCAAGTTCGTTTCCTTTTTTGCTGTAGAATGTATCACCGCAATTTGGACATTTATCGCCGGCAACAACTGTGCGTACATCTGCTGTCATATAAGGTGTAAAATCTCTGCCTGGTTCAACATGTTCAAAGTGAACGTCTTTCTTTAAGCCACCTGTAACACAGTCATGCATCATCATGACAGTTTCATCTGCAATAACCGGCACAGTACTTAACGTTACAGGACCTGCAAAACCAACAACTGCACCTGTAATTCGTTCAACATCTACGTCTGATGCAAGCTCAACTTCACTTGCTTTAAGAAGAGCTGCAAGTTTTGCTTCGTTTACATCAAGATCACCACGGATACAAACAGCAAAGAAGCTGTCTGGATAATATGGATTTGCACCGCCGTTTTCTGTAACACGCTTTAAACCTGCACAGCCAGGAGCTTTTGAAAGGTCAAGCTCACTGTTAACAACATGATAAATCAATGTTTTGATGAAAGACTGCGGTGTTGTTTTTAAGAAATCTGAAAGCTGTTCAATTGTCTTTACATTCGGTGTATCAATTGGACCATAAGGCTTGTCTGTCTTCTCCTGCGGTTTTCCGTCAATTGTCATTGGCGTGTCTTTTGCACAGGCAGCTTTTTCTGTATTTGCAGCATATCCGCATTTTGGACAGAGAATAAGTGTATCATCACCAATTACGCTTTCAACCATGAATTCTTCTGAACCGTTACCGCCCATTGCACCAGAGTCAGCACGGACAGGAATTACGCTCAAGCCTAAACGCTTAAAAATACGGCGGTAAGCTTTGGCAAATTTTTCATAAGTTTCATCAAGACTTTCCTGTGTTGCATGGAAAGAATATGCATCTTTCATTGTGAATTCTCTTCCACGCATTACACCGTAACGCGGACGAATTTCATCACGATATTTTGTATTAATTTGATAAGTTACAAGAGGAAGCTGTTTATAGGAAGAAAGTTCTTCGCGGATAACAGCAGTAAATGCTTCTTCTGCAGTAGGGCTTACAACAAGTTCCTGGTTAACACGGTTTACAGCTTTAAGCATGCCTGCACCCATTGTTTCCCAACGTCCAGATTCTTTCCAAATATCACCTGGAACAACTACAGGCTGCTTAAATTCCATTGCACCAATATTATCCATTTCTTCGCGAATAATATTTTCGACTTTGCGGAAAGCCCGCAAACCAAAAGGCAAATATACAAAAAGACCATTTCCAAGTTTACGCATTATTCCTGCGCGTAACATTAGCTGATGGCTGGCAATTACCGCTTCGGCCGGAACCTCGCGGAGTGTGGAAATCATTGTTTCTGAAATTTTCATGATACGCTATTTTATAGTAGAAAGAAATACGTTTCAAGTCATATCATTCTATGGACATATTTAAATTTATCTGTTATTTTGTTACCAAATTTTAAAATTGGATATTCAATTAATATAAAGGAGAAAATAATGAAAAAGGCTGTTTTGTTATGTTTGCTTTTTATATTTACATTTTTTGCATTTTGCGAAGATTCAACAGCAGACAATGAACCGCAATATATTCTGTCGTTTTCAGAAGATAAATATAATCAATCACAAATAGTCTCACCTCAATATTTTTCAAATTTTCTTCATATGAATATTCCTGATGAGAAATTTGCACGCTGCGCAGAATATAAACCTGAAATCATTGAAGAAATAAAAGCAATTGGTGCTGTAAAACTCTCTGATGATGCAATTTTTCTTAAAATTTTGAAAACAGAACTAAACAACCCGGAACGCACTATAGAAGATAAAGTTTATTATTTTTATGAAATGCTTGATTCTTTTTACTGGGCTTTTTGTGGAGTAACTAAAAATATTCCAATATCCCACCACTACGCAGAAGAAATGATTTTTAGAGGTTCTACATTTGCTTCATATAGGGAAAATCTAAAAAACGAAAATTTTGATTCAGCTCCTTATTTTGAACTTTTCTATAAATATAAAGAACAAAAACCTATTCTATCATCATATTCTCTTCTATTAGGAAGTCTTCTAGAAAAAAATGATATTATTCTTTCAGAAACATTAGAAAAAATTGCAAATGAAGAAATTTATAAAACATCTTCTATGTTTGCATCTTTTATATTTCATGATGTATCTATCATTTCTTTTTTGATTACATTTTCTTCATTTAACTATGATGCCACTGATATTTTAATAAAATTATTCAATGATGCCCAAAAAGAAGAAGAAAAAGAAGATTTAATTATTGCATTATGCCTTGCAAAAAATGAGAACCGAATTGAAAATGGTTTTAAGACAATATTAACTGTAAAAAATTCGGCACAGTCTTCTGTAATAAAATCTTTTTTTAAATCTGCTCAATTAATCCATAAACAAGGAATATCTAAAAATAAAGAAAAGAAAGAATTCAAAAAACTTGTAAACCTTTATTTGGCAAATGCAACAGAAAACTGGCAAAAAGATTTAGCAAAATCTATAATTAACTGTGACTATCAATTCGGTTATGCAGTTCCAACACAAGCTGAAGCAAATAAAATGGCAACTAATGAAAAAACAAAAAGTTTAGATAAAATATGGGATGATTTTTCTATGGAAATGTATTCCAATGGTTCCTTTGTTGTTTATGGAACTTATGTACAATTTATACCCATATATAAAAATTAACTTATATTAAGATTCATCTTTTAGGATATTACGTTTAGCCTAAAGAGCTTTTTATTTTACACAAATATTTAAAGCAAATTCCCAATATATATTGAAGCTCTCAATCGTTTTATTTAATATGTTTACTATGAAAAGAATTGCTGTTGTTGTATTTATTTGTTTATGTTTTTCGCTTTTTGCTGATTCTTCAAGTAAAATGCTTGAAGAATGGAATAGACTTTCTGAAGACGAACAATGGCTCTGTCTTTTGACAGAACCATTTTTGAGTCCCAAAAAAATGAGCCTGACAACCGTAAATCCGGAACCTAAAAATAATGGGAAAAATTCAAAAAACTACCTTGAAAGTAGCTGGAAACTTTATTCAAGAGAAGATGTCTTAAATCTTGTTGAAAAATATGAAAATGGCAAATGGGGTTTTTCTAATGAATATATTATAGCAAAAAATTTTTATGAAAAATATCCTGATTCTTCTATAGATGAAATTGCAACAATTGAATGTCTTGACATTTATCAGATTATGTATTTGTGGTTTTATGCAGAAAATAAAGAAAAAATGGGCGAACACCATTTTTTAGCTTTAGATGCAATGCGAATCTTGTCTGTTATAAGATGGTGTGTTGCAGTCGGTTGGTTTTCTGAAACAGAAGCTGTAGAAACAGCAAAACCTATCATGGAACAAATTCTTGATGCATATGATTCATGGGAAGATTATACAAGCCATTTTGCTTTAGGCTGGTCTTTTTATGATTTATTATGGATTTGTGATTTAAAAAAATATCAAAAAGACTTTTCTGCTGAAATAAAAAAATATAATGGATCTAGAAAACAGAATATCAGTCATGATATAAAATTTCCTGCTAAAAACAGAAAAAACAGTCGTATTTTAACCTATGCAGATGCGATTTATAACCCTTGTGAAGAAGCTTCAAAATGGTATTTAATGCGAAAATATAATTATTTCGGTATAAAATCTTTATCATACACAGAAAAAGAAACATACAAAGCTGTAAGAAAGGAAAAATCAAATGTTCCTATTATAGCTTTGTGGGATTTAGTTGCTTCAGAAAATTACGATCACCTTGACGAATATATCAAAATTTTTGAGAAAGTCAAATCAAAAACAAATGTTTATCATCGTTTTTATACATGGTGTGGATTTAGTTTAATTGATGACAATCGACCAGACCAGCTTTTGTCCATAATGACAAATTTTGAAAAAGAAAAAAGCTATTATTATTTGAACGCTTTTTATAAAATTTATCAATTGAGTACAATTGTAAATGAAAATGTCTCAATGGATAATATTGAATATATTTTAACAAACACAGAAAACTACGCAAAAGAAGCAATTGAAAGTTTTGAAACAGCAAAAAAAGTATTTCCTGTAAATGGCAATTTAAAAGAAATTGTTTCAGGATTAGATATGATTATGAAATTTTACTTGTTTGAAATTTATACAGAATGTACCTATATGTATTATGAAACAAGAGATTTAGAAAAAGCAGTTTCATACATAGGAGAAGCTGATAAATATCTAGAACTCCTAAAAGAGTGTAATTCTGAATTTGCAAGTATAGATGATGTTAAAACAGCAGAAGACAAACTAAATGAAGTAAAATCCTTTATCACAACACGATATGGCAGCATTACAAACAGCAACATAAGAAATGATGAATCAAACTTCAGTATTTTATCTGAACCATTTACAAATTCATTAGATAATAAAACACTAAAACAATTATCAGAAGATTCAAATAAATATCAACTGTTAACTGAACCTTTAAAAGGTTTATCGAACAATTCATTTAATGAACAAAATATAATTTCCAAAAACAATACAGCTAAAATTGAAGAATGGAACAGTCTTTCTGAAGATGAAAAATGGTTTTGTCTTTTGTCAGAACCATTGATGGAAAGAGCATCTTTGAGTATTACTACAGTTAATCCAGAAAAAAATATATATGATTATGCAAAAAATAAATCTTTAACTCTTTTACAGGAAAATTGGGGCCTTTTTTCAAAAGAAGATGTAATAGCCATACTTAAAACTTATCAACTTAAAGAAGATGAACTTGATGTTATCTTTAATGAAGTAAAAACAAAACTTAAACAAACATCAAAAACTGCAATTGAAAAACTTGCTATAAAAGAATGCTTGGATAGCTCTTCAATTGCAAGATTATACTTCGCTTCTGAAATACAAAATATATTAGGTGAGCATGGTCTTCTTGCATGGAATAACGGGCAAATGCTTGCTATCTTAAGATGGAGCATCGCAGCAGGTTGGCTAACAGAAAAAGAAGCGTTAAATCTTGCCAAACCATTAATTAATGAAATTATTAATGCTTATACCTCTTGGGAAGATTATGCTGTTCATTATGCATTTGGATCTACATTTTTTGCATTTATAGAAGAGGAAGATTGTGAAAATTATTTCAACACAACTATGGATTGTATTAAAAAATATGACATAACAATTTCTGAAAAGGAAAAAACAAATGTGTTTACTTATCACAACACAAAATTTCCTGGTAAAAACAGAAAAAACAATCGCATTTTGACATACAAGGATGCAGTTTATAAACCTCAAAAAGAAGCAGAAATTTGGAAACAAATTTCAATTGCAGAAGATAATGACTATGAAATCTCTATCGAATCTTCTGATATAGATTTCTTTCTTAAAAGAAATAAAAAAATTCCTGCCGCTGCATACTTTATGGCTACTATTCAAACAATAAAAGAATCTAATGAATTAATCAAAATAGTTGATACCTATAAAGGAAAAGATATTACAGAAGATGATAAAAATGAAGTTCTTAATCTTTATTTAAAATCATTAAACAAAATGAAAACCTATTATAATGAAGCAAATCTTTCATTTATAAAAACAGAAACACAAAACGAATTATACTTCAAATTTTACATAACGTATGCATTTATTTGTTATTATGCAGGTGATATGCAAACAATGGATTTTGCAATGTCAAAGCTAGATGAAAATAAATGCGGTCACATCTCGGATTATCATAATATAAATTGTATTTATTATACTTATAAAGCAAATAAATCTGCATCACATAGAGATTACAAAAGTGCTATTGAATTAGCAAAAAAAGCATTACATCACCTTGAAAAAGGAAGCAATTTGCCAGGCTGGAACTTAATCACTAAAGAAAATTTACAAGGATATCAAGAAACGTTAAATAAACTAATTGAAAACTATGAATATTATCTAAAATTAAATGAAATACATGATGGTGCTTTACCTAATACCAAGGGATAATTTCATTGTAACATTTTATATTCTTATTATAAAAACCTTATCCACTTTATTATTTTTATAATAAGAATTATTTAGCTTAAATTAAAATTTAATACATGCCATCATGTAAAAACAAAAAATACGTAAGTACAATATAAAATGCGTAAGTCTGCTGCAGTAAAAACAGACTTAAGCATTTTCTTTCTGGCAAAATTTTCAGCTGTAAGTATGAGTTATGGCACAGCTTGCAAACATCGTCATAAACATCAAAGCAAATGCCAGATAAACAGCAAATCTTTTCATTCATTGGCCTCCATAAAAAATTCTCTATAAAAACACTAAGCCAGATATTCAGTTTTGTAAAGCATTTATGTTTGTTTTCTTTCCAGAAACATTTTAAGATATATTCAACAAATAATAGAAACATTTGTAATTTTAGATATTGAAAAAGCTTAATCTGCTGCCTGAATCAGTTAAATTTTATGCAGCAAAAACCAGCAGCCGCGTTTTTAATTAAGTTCGCATAAAACAAAGGAATACACAGAAGCATAAAAAAAACACAGCTGTACACTTTTGAACATCTGCTTTATAAGCAAAACAACCATTTTATATCCTTAAATTCAGGTCAATTCTCTATTAACTACAAAAACAGCCTGCAGTTAATAATGTTTATTTTCATCACAAGAAATATTTTCTGTTTTTTGTTTTTATTATAAAAACATTTAACGCTTATTTAATTTTATTTTGTTCGCACAAATAAGCAATCATGCAGAAGGACATTCTTTCACATAAAAAACATTGCAATATATTCATAAATACTGCAAGGAACATAAAAAAAGGCTTCGGAAAAAACCCGAAGCCCTGTTGAAAATATTTAAATGAAATAAAAATACACAAACTAAAAACAGTTTTGCAGGTTTTAATATTCCTGCAGTTTTATAGTTCAATCTGCTATTTTAAGCCCCAGAAAGCCGCATTATATTGAGATTCCAGAACTGCTTCAGCTTCATCATCGAGAGGAGCAAAAAAGTCAATATTGCAGCGTTCTTCAACTTCATCAACAGAAACTGCAAAATCAATAAATGATTTTTTGGAATCTTCATTCGGCAAGATAAAGCCTATTGCTTCCCATTTATCATCATCTGTATGAGCAAGCAGAACTTTATAATAATATTCTGGAACAGCAACTTTATTTTCACCAATAGTTTTATATTTTTTCTTTTCCAGAATTGGTCCTGAAACAGTATATACTGTTCCATATTTTTTTGCCCATTCCCGAACCTGTTCTTCAAGTTCTTTCCAGATGCCGCGGTTAAATTTTGCTGCCTGCGGGCTCATATTGCTCATATAAAAAGAATCTTCCATAGATTCAGCGCTCCACGCCAAATCTGCTGCAGGAACAAGGTGTCCTCTGTCATAACCTGTACTCTTATAATCATCAGGCGAAGCAGAACCTGTTGCAATCTGAGGATCAGAACGGAAATTATCAGTGCGGCTTGAAGCTTTTTTGCTTACTTTTTCACGTGTAAGGCAAGTTGCAGCCCATTCTGCCTGTTCATAAGATTCGCGGTAACATACACTATAACCTGAAAAATCACGATGCTGGTGGTCTTTTCCACCAGGACAGACAGGCAGTAAATATTCGTCCGACAGATCAACAGAACCAATCGATACACCGCCTTGAACAGGCACAGATTCTTCTACAAATATTTCTGCAATAACATAATCTACAACAGAACGAACTGCAGGCGAATATTGATATGCAATAAACAAGGCAATAAAAGCAACAGCAATTATTATCAGTTCCTTAAAAGTTAAAGTTATCTTTTTCTTGCCTTTTTTTGTTCCAGACGTTTTTTTTGCAGACGAACCGGAACTTTTCTTTGTAGTCGTTGATTTTGTTTTCTTTTCTGGCATAATTCCTCCAAAATAAATATTTAAAGCAAAAAGTTTTTATAACAGAAATATTTAAAACTGATTTTAGATTTCACTTTTAATTGACCCGCTCTGCGCCTTTATAATAAGGAGCAGTGTCTTTTTCTATTATTCTTATAACAGATTCCGTCCTTTCAAAGGTAAGTGGAAAATTCTCTTTACATACAAGATGAACTTCGCCATCCATTTGAACAAGAATCGGCTGATCATATTCTACTTCAAGCTTTTCAGCAGAACACAAAAATGCAAGCTTATGATTTATATGTTTTCCTGATTTGAATTTTTCCTTCAGCAGCATTTTTGTCATTAATGACATTTTTTTTGCAATGCAGACATTTCTGTCATCCGGCAATATTTTCTGATGACTGCCATAAGTTCTGTGTCCAGACACGCCAAGCAGGCAAAAAACAATTCCTGTTTTCAGTGTTTCTATAACAGCACCGTTTTTGTCATATGCCCTAATTTCTGCCATTCCAGATTTATATTTCAAACCATAAAACAAACACGCTAAATCAATCCAATATTTATAAAAATTTCCTGGCAGATGGCTTTTAGTTCTGTTCGTCATATGCGTAATAAAAGCATCAATTCCAATGCTTGCAATATTAAATGCATACCACGGAGGATTTGCAGAAAGACTTTCATCATTATGTGAATATTCAAAATCAGGAATTTCGCTTCCCTGACGGCAATCAACTTTTACGGCACGCTGACACGAAAAATGCGTATTTTCTTCAAGCAGCTCCAAAGATTCTTCCAAAGACCAGCCGTCAGAACCATCATTTCCGGTTCCAAAAGGAAGCCGGAGCATTGTTATGCGGTTTTTTATTATATTTTCATATTCTCCGCCCAAATCGAATGCAATACGTACTAAAGCAGTCTGAACTTCAAGCGAAGTGCCGTCGCCGCCAGCAGTAACAATAAGATATTTTGTGTCTAAATTTTCCGGCATTGAAGCTTCTTTTACGAATTTCTGAATAAAAGAAGCAGTCGCACCAGCCCGTTCTGTTTCATAAACATTTATGGAAAAAGCTTTACAAGACTGTTCCTTTTTTGCAGCAGCTTCGCTTTTTGCTTTAAGAACAGATTCATGCTCTAAAGCAATTTTTTTTCGGGTAAAACCGCCGGCAGCAGGGTTTGCAATAACTGTAGCATGCAGAATTTCATTTTTCCAAAGAGGACAAACCTTGATAATTGGAGCCAAATATTCAGATAAATCTATTGCATTCATTCTTTTAGTATACACTGATTATTCTGATTTTTTAAGCAGAAAAATTAAATTATATTTCGGATTACCTTTGCATCCTGAATCAACAACGCCAACAGAACAATTCCATTTTCTTTGAAAGCAGATGCTAAGCTTTCGGCACGAATAAAAAAAGGTGCTTTGACAAATGCCAAAACACCTTTTCTATAAAATAACAGCCTTTAATTAAAGTTCACCAGATTCTGCAGCACCAGGAAGTCCGATGTCTTTTCTGTAAAACATTCCGTCAAAAGATACATCGTTCATTGCACTGTATGCTGTTTTAAATGCTTCTTCAAAAGTGCTTCCAAAAGCAGAAACTGCAAGAACACGACCGCCAGAAGTTACAAGCTTGCCGCCTTTCTGCTGTCCACCGGCAATAAACACTTTTGTTGTATCATTGCCGTTTTTAAGCGTAATTTCTTTGCCTTTTTCATAAGCATTCGGATAACCGCCTGAAACTGCCACAGGAGCACATACAAAGCCTTTTTTCCACTTTAATTTTGATTCAAAGTCTTTAAGTGCACCTGTCTGTTCTTCGTCTATAATTGCCTTGCACAGCTCTGCAAAATCAAAGTCCATAAGAGGCAGAACAGCCTGAGTTTCAGGATCACCAAGACGAACATTATATTCAAGAAGTTTCGGACCGTCTTTGCAAAGCATTACGCCAAAAAAGATAAAACCACGGTAATCAAAACCTTCTGCTTCAAGACCTTTAAGTGTCGGTTCAAGAATGTCTTTATTGAATTGAGCCATTGTCTGTTCAGAAACATCAGAAAGAGGAGAAACAGCGCCCATTCCGCCTGTATTCGGACCTTTTGCACCATCATTCAATCTTTTGTGGTCGCGTGCAGGAAGAAACGGCAGAATGCATGATTTGCCTTTCTGGGTTAATTCTTTTGTTACAGAAACAGCTGCAAGAACAGAAATTTCAACACCCTGAAGATAATCTTCAATTACGAGTTTCGTACCGGCATTGCCAAGCTTTCCGTCCTGCATAAAATCTTTTACAGCTTTCAATGCAACTTCTACAGAAGGTGCAACAACAACACCTTTGCCGGCAGCAAGACCGTCTGCTTTTATAACGATTGGTGCACCATGTTTTTTAACATATTCTTCAGCAAGAGCCTGGTCTGTAAAAGATTCGCTTTTTGCAGCTGCAACACCGTATTTTTGCATAAAGGCTTTTGCAGTGTCTTTGCTTCCTTCTAGAGCAGCTCCGGCTGCCTTTGGACCAACTGTAGGAATTCCAACACTCCACAACTGATCCGCAAGACCTGCACAAAGGGGGTCTTCAGGACCAACAACTGCAAAATCAACCTGCTCAAACGATGCAATCTGTGCAATTGCGTCATTTCCAGAAAGCCCTTCTGCATAATCACAATTCTGTGGATCTATATTTCTGCATTTTGTTTCATGTATTGTTCCGCCGTTTCCTGGAACACATACAACTTCATCAACCTGACCGCTTTTTGCAAGTCTCCAACTTATGGCGTGCTCACGGCCGCCTGAACCAACTACCAGAATTTTCATAGGCACATAATAAATGAAATTGCTAAAAATTGCAATTTTACACAAAGCACAAAACAGACGAAGAAATGAAATTTCTAAGAAACGAGGCAACCTTCAAAAAGTTTTTTAAATTATTATGTTAAAAGAGCTTAAAAATTAATTTATAAAATTGGAACTGACCAAAAAGAATCATGTTGAATTTGTTTCAGCATCTGCACTATATGCAGAAAGCCAGCACTTTTCATATTTTGAAATTATTCCGCAAAACGGGTTGCTTTAAAGATTTGCAGCCACCCGTTTTGCATTCTGCTGTTTTATTTTCTGCTTAATTCAACTGATTTGTCAAAAGCAGCTGCAGCAGCATCTATTACAGCTGCACGGAAACCTTTTTCTTCAAGAACACGAACAGCTTCAATTGTTGTGCCGGCCGGAGAACAAACCTCGTCTTTAAGCTGACCTGGATGTTTGCCGGTTTCAAGAACCATTGCAGCAGCACCTTTTAAGGTCTGGGCTGCAAAAACAACAGCCTGTTTTCTTGGAATTCCAAATTTTACAGCAGCATCGGCCAAAGCTTCAACAAATAAATAACCGTAAGCAGGTCCAGAACCAGAAACAGCGGTAATGCCGTCCATTAAATGCTCCGGAACGACCTGAACAGAACCAGCTTTTACAAGCAGATCTTCAACCATACTGATTTCGTCACCGGCAACGCTTTCATTTGGAGCAAGGGCAATCATGCCTTCGCTTACAATTGCAGGTGTATTCGGCATAACCCTGATGATTTTTGCATTTGCGCCAAGTTTTTCTGCGATTGTACTGATGCGGACACCAGCTGCAATTGAAACAAATACTTTCTTGTTTATTTCATCTTTTGAAAGAACTGCGCAAATTTCATCAAGAACAGAAGCTAAATAATTTGGTTTTACAGCAAGAAACACAAAATCTGAATTCTGAAGAACTTCCTTGTTAGTTTTTTCTGGATTTGCCTTGTTCTCAGCTGCAAATTTTTCAGCTTTTGAAAAATCGACATCACTTATATGTACTTCTGTATTTTCAACTTTACATACAGCACTCATAAGAGCACCACCCATAACACCACAACCAATGCAGCCAACTCTTTTTTCCATAAGTTTTACCCCCAGACAGAGAATTTCTCAAATATTTGCTGAACATTCTAAAAATATTTTACATGATTTTTAGAAATTTTCTAAGTTATTCATGAAAAACTCTGAAAATGCAGAGTTTCTGATTTTTAGAAACATCAGCATGTAATAAAAACATTCAGACTGAAATTCTAAATGCAGCTGAATATTTTCAAACAGATTTTTTATTTAGCAAGAAACAATGTGCCTTTTGCACTGCCATCAGCCAGATTTTCAAGAATGTTTTTTCTTCCGCCATGTGCAAGCACCATTGGAATGCCATAATCAGTAACTTTTTCTGCAGCTTCAAGCTTTGTTGTCATTCCGCCTGTGCCAAAATCGTTTGTAGCACCAATCGAAATGCTAGAACGAAGCTCGTCAATGTTTTTTACTGTTTCAATCAGTACGGCGTCTTTAAACTCTTTAGGATTGCAGGTATAAACACCGTCGATGTCGCTGAACAGAATGAGCAGGTCTGCACTCCATGCAATTGCAGTTAATGCACTCAGATTGTCATTGTCGCCGATGCGGCCTTCTGCAAACGAAACAGAATCGTTTTCGTTGATAATCGGAACAACACCTTCGTCAACAAGCGTAAAAAGTGTATTGCGCATGTTAAGGGTACGCTGGTCATCTGTAAAGTCAATGTTTGTAAGCAGCAGCTGACCAATATGAATGTCATGGGCTGCAAATGCACATCTCCATTTGTCCATAAGCTCAACCTGACCGATTGCACACAATGCCTGACGGTAATGCGTATCTTTGCGGCGGGCCCAGCGGTCTAAAGTTGAAACACCGGCAACCTGTGCACCAGATGAAACAATTACAATCTGTTTGCCTTCATTCATCAAAGATGCGCATTGATTTGCAAATTCCTGCATGAATTCAAAATTTATTGTGCCGTCTTTTTTTGCAAGAGTGTTCGAACCGATTTTCAAAACAATCTTTTTAGCATTTTTTATACATTCAGCCGGATTTGTTCCGTTTTTTGTTTTCATCTTGTCTGTCCTTCGCCGTCAATAAGATATTTTGTAGTTGTCAAAGCCTTAATTCCCATTGGTCCGCGCACATGAAGTTTCTGCGTGCTGATTCCAAGTTCTGCACCAAACCCAAATTCGCCGCCGTCTGTAAAACGTGTTGAAGCATTTACATAAACACAGCTTGCATCAACTCTTGACTGAAACAGTTTTGCGTTGGCACGGCTTTCTGTAACTATGCTTTCGCTGTGCTTTGTATTGTGTGCATTGATAAAACTTATTGCTTCATCAATGTTTTCAACAACTTTTACGCAGCATTCATAATCAAGATATTCTGTATCAAAATCTTCGTCAGTTGCAGGAAGAACTGTCGTTTTTTCTGCTCCGGACAAAATCTTATATGAAGCTTCATCTGCATGGAGCTTTACGCGGCCGTCAAAAGTCTTTGCGAGCATCGGCAGAAATTCCACAGCAACAGCTTTGTGAACTACAATTCCTTCAATTGCGTTGCAGACACTTGGACGCTGAATCTTGGCGTTTTCGGCAATCTTGCATGCCATATCTAAATCTGCAGAATCGTCTATATAAAGATGACAGACACCGCTTCCAGTTTCAATTACGGGAACACGTGCATTCATTACAACATTCTGAATAAGTTTTTTACCGCCGCGTGGCAGACAGACGTCAATCATGCCGACGGCATTCAAAATCTGGTCAACATCGCTGTGGTCGTGGTCGCGCACTTCTACAAGTTCAATTGCTTCTGGAACACCACCTTTTACACCGGCAAGAGCTTCTTTAATTACACGTACAATTTCCACATTTGAAATATACGAAGAAGAAGAACCGCGGAGCAATATTGAATTGCCGCTTTTATATGCAAGACTGAACGCATCAATTGTTACGTTTGGTCTGTTTTCGTAAATAATTGCAACAACGCCAAGAGGAACACGCACCTGACGGATTTGAAGACCGTTCGGAGTTTTCCAGCCGCCGGTTTCTTCACCAATCGGATCTGTCTGCGAAATTACAGAATGCAAAGCATCGATAATGCCGTCAATTCTTTTGTCGTTTAATAAAAGACGGTCAATAATTGATTCTGACACACCGTTTTTGCGGGCAGCTTCAATGTCTTTTGCATTTGCAGAAATTATGCTTTTGCGGTTTTTATCAAGTGCTTCGGCAACAGCAAGCAATGCAGCATTTTTCTGTGCTGCAGTCTGAAGTGCAAGCTTGCCTGAACCTTCACGAAGCGAATCTGTAATCTTTTTAATATCCATAAAAACTCTCCTGAATCCAAAAGAACACGGCTTTCGGCATAACCTGCAGCCTGCTGTTCCTGCTTATTTCCGGGTCTAAAAAAAAACCGGAACGCTTTGTTCCGGCTGTAAATTAATCTTAATTAATAATTTGCAAGGAAATACATTCCAAGCAACATTACAACACGGCATTTATTATCAGAGCATTCCGCTTTGGGAGGAAGATTCGAAATATACCACCAGAAAATGCCGAAACCTGGATCAATGCGAAAAGCATATTCCAAAAAGTCATCTTTCTTTGACTGAGCACCAAACATCAAATAAACAACATCCTGCAGGATTGAAAGGAAATTGTCATAATTTTGAACATATGATTTTTGTGCACATGCATCACAAATTTCTGTAATGCGGAATAAAGCCTGATCTTTTAAAGTTTCATCTGATTTTTCAACCCAAGTTTTTTGAACAAGAAGATTCAGATTATTATGAAAACTTGAAATCAACTTTGACTCTTTTACATTGCGGTTTTCTGATTCTTCAGAAGCAAGTTCTTTAAAAGAACCATTGTCTCCAAAGGTGCTGGCTATAACACAAGCAGAACTATTGATTTCAGCATCAGACATTCCTTTTGATAGAGTCTCTAAAGCCGAAATTGCATCCTGTGAAATGAACTGTTTGATACTGCTTAAAGCAGTAGATTCCGAAATTTGCATATCTATACATCGTATTTTCTTTTAATTTTGTCAAGTGCTGAATCAACATAAAAAATGAAGCCAAAAAGGTTTAACCTTAAAACCAACGCTGAAAATGCACCATATTAAACATTTGTATTTTAAAGAATTACAATATAAAACTATTTTAAAAATCTTCAAAAAAGTGCTTTTTAAAAGATATTTTTCAGCTTTTATATCTAACATATTTTTCCATGTTAAAACTAAATTTCATGCAGATTCTGACATGAAACATGCTTTTTCTCTTTAAAAACCAGCTTCGAATTTATAAACCAGACAGAAAAATTCCTGCAAAAAATTACTGTTTTTCATTCTTTTTGCTTCAAGACAGAGCCTGAAACTGCAAAATCATAATTTTCAAAACAAGCTTTATTTTGAATTTTATCCAGAAATATATTTTGGTTTACCACTATTCAGAAACGGCAAAAATCTTTATGCTTCAATATATGAGCGTAAATTACATTTCAGAATCAAAAGATTATGGTTACCAGTTTATAACAGAAAAATACATTCCTCATGGCAAAGATGAATATTATCTTCGAAACGAACAGACAAAAAATGTTTCGGGCTGTTCAATTGACAAATATCATTCGCTTTCAAAAGAACAGATAAAACTTCTTGAAGCAAACGGCAATACTTCTTCTGACTGGAGCAAAGTGCTTGTTACAGACATTTTTGAACCTGCTTCCATAAAAAACAATTCATTTTTCGGGCTTGTCCGCATCGGTGACACAGGTTCTGGTCTTTTACGCTACCATGACTTTACTGTACACGAAGGAATCAGTAACAGCTGCATAATTTCGTGCGACATTGGAAACCACTGTGCAGTACACAACTGCAGCTATGTTTCTCATTATGTAATCGGAAACAATGTCATTCTTCACCGTATTGACGAAATGGATACGACAAACCATTCAAAATTCGGAAACGGAATCATAAAACAAGACGAAGATGAATCTGTCCGTGTCTGGATTCAGCCTTTGAACGAAGCAGGCGGAAGGGAAGTGCTGCCGTTCAGCGACATGATTTGTGCAGATGCATATATCTGGACAATCTATCGTGATGACAAAGCATTAATGCAGGCTCTTTTTGACCTGACAAACAAAACTTATGACCTTCGGAGAGGCTTTTACAGTACAGTCGGCAGCAACACTGTAATAAAAAGCTGCCACATCATAAAAGATGTCTGCATTGGAGAAAGCGCATACATAAAAGGCGCAAACAAGTTAAAAAATCTTACGATAAAATCTGACGAAAAAAGCGATACACAGATTGGCGAAGGCGTTGAACTTGTAAACGGAATAATCGGCTATGGCTGCCGGATTTTCTATGGCTGCAAAGCCGTGCGTTTTGTAATGTGCAACAATTCAAACTTAAAATACGGTGCACGACTCATACATTCAATTCTTGGCGACAATTCAACAATTTCATGCTGCGAAGTTTTAAACAATCTTGTTTTCCCTGGACATGAACAGCACCACAACAACTCATTTTTGATTGCGTCGTTAATTATGGGTCAATCAAACATGGCGGCAGGTGCAACAGTCGGTTCAAACCATAACAGCCGTGGCAACGACGGCGAAATTATTGCCGGCCGCGGTTTCTGGCCTGGTCTTTCGAGCACATTAAAACATAACAGCCGTTTTGCAAGCTACACGCTTATTACAAAAGGCAATTATCCTAACGAGCTGAATATTCCGCTGCCTTTTTCAATGGTAATTGAAAATCCACAGGCAAATCATATTGAAGTTATGCCGGCTTATTACTGGATGTATAACATGTATGCGCTTGAACGCAACAGCTGGAAATACAAGACAAGAGATAAACGCGTATACAAAGTTCAGCACATTGTGTCTGATTATCTTGCACCAGACACAACACAGGAAATCATAAAAGCAATGCAGCTTCTTGAAGAATGGACAGGCAAAGCCGTTTACCGGAATCTTGGAGAAAATATGCCTGAAGATGTGGAAAAGATTGCGGCACGAGGCAGAAGCTATCTTAAGAATAAACAGGAAGTCGTACAGAAACTTACGATAACGGGCGAAAATATGGAACGCTCTAAACGTGCGGTCCATATCATAAAAACAGCCGAGGCCTATAACGCATACAGACAAATGCTTATTATGTTTGCAGTAAAAACACTGACAGCATATTTTGAAGAAACCGGAACAGATTTTGAAACCATATGCAAAACAAAAACGACACGCAAAGATTTAAACTGGATAAACCTTGGCGGCCAGCTTATTCCAGAAAAACGCTTTGAACAAATCAGGCAGGAACTGGTCCTCGGTACATTTAAAAACTGGACGGAACTGCATGATGCATATGATGAAGCATGGAAAAGCTATAAAGAAGATGCATCACTTGCAGCACTTGAAATCTTAAAATTTGTTTACAGCGATTTAAATGCAAACGTCTGGAACCTTGCATGCAGCGAAGCACGGACAATAAGTGCGTATATTGAAGAACAGGTATACAAAACCAAGCTTAAAGATTATACAAATATTTTCAGAGCATGCACTTACAGAAACCAGAAAGAACGCTTTGCAGTTCTTGGCAAAGTTGAAGACAACAGCTTTATCAAAACAGCAAAACAAGATGCAGCAGATTTTCTTGCACTGATTGACAAACACAACGGCAGTTCTAAAAATTGAAATTTTCAGGAACTTTTCCGAAACTAACTGCAGCGGTTTAATTTATTGCGGCACAACGAATTAAACCGCTGTTTTTTTATTCACACAGAAAGTTCAGCGCCTGCTTTCAAAAAACATAACGCACTGCATTAAAATGAAAGATACAGACCTGACTGCAATGCTTTTTAACTCGAATTTCAGGCTTTTAAAGAACAAACACCCCGGGCACATTGCACCAGGGTGTTAATTAATCATTGAAAATAAATTTTCACAAATGAATGCAGGTCACTAGCTCCCGAAATAAGCACAGACAGCAACAATTGCGCAAAAAACTACAAAACTGATTACTAAAGGTAAACTCATTTATTTCTCCATAAAAAATTTTAAAAACTGACTTTTGCAAGACAGAACACATTCTCAAAAACAAGATTTTGAACACGCCAAAAGACACAGACAAACACGCTGCGTAAAAGCTTTTGAAAAATCGAGAATGCAAAATATGATTTAAAGTTGATTCGGCTGCCGGCGGCAGATTACAGAAAACCGGCAGCAGGTTTGATAAATGAAAATATCTAAATGAAAGTTTGAAGTTTTATTACAGCCTTTTTAAATTTTGAAAGACATTTTAGTCGCATAAAATGTGCATTTTCATATGAACTGTAAACAAATGTAAGGAGCCTTGATTTTGTGCAGCTTAAAAACTGCCTTGAAATGCTATTTTCAAAGTTTTTATTTTTACTTTCAATATTTACGCTTTTTATCAAATTTGAATATTCAGTCTGCTTTTGAACATAAAAATCCTGAACATGGCTGTTTGCCTGAATTACAGAGCGGATTTCACCGTTAAGATAAAAGTCTTTCTGACAATTTTTTATGCCGGCTGAAAACTGACTGAAAACAAAGAGAAAAAGTAAAAATACAAAAATATTTGAAAATCTGCTTTTCATAAAAACGTTTCGGAACATTTTACTAAAAACAGCTGAATATTTCTAGAGAAGCAGCTTTGCCGCAAATGACAGCCTTTAAAGATTCTGGCTGCTTATAAATTCTGTTTTTATTTCTATTAGAAAAGTTTGTAAGATTGACGCAAGTCAAAGCTTTGTATACTATAAAACACATGGAAGTAGTTCAGTTGGGCGACCCGGTTCTTCGCCAGAAAGCAGAACCAGTAACAGAATTTACAGATGATTTGCGCACTCTTGTCAACGAAATGTTTGAAACGATGATTGCAGCCGATGGTGTCGGACTTGCAGGTCCTCAAGTCGGCAGATCAATACGGCTTTTTGTTTTAATTGCAGATGATGATGTCCGCCGTGTTTTTATAAATCCTCAGATTATTGCAACGTCTCCTGAGCTTGTTCCTTACGAAGAAGGATGCTTGAGTATTCCAAAAACTTATGAAAAAATCATGCGCCCTGAAAAAGTTACTGTTCAAGCACAGAATGAATTCGGCAAGAAATTTGTTCTTGAAGCAGAAGGCCTTCTGGCACGCATTATTCAGCATGAAAATGATCACCTTGACGGCATTCTTTATATAGACAAAGGCGATGCCAACTTTAAAAAGAAAGTTGAAGAACAGTTTGCAAAGCGCGCTCAGCGCCGAGAAGCAAAACTTGCACAAAAAAAAGCAAAACAGGCAAAGCTTCAGGCAAAACTTGCAAAAAAAGGCGGAGCATCGCCGAATGCTTAAGATTATTTATGCAGGCAGCCCTGCAATTGCAGCAACTCCATTAATTGAACTTGCTCACAGCCAGAAACATCAGGTTGTCGGTGTTATAACAAACCCGCCTGCTGCTCAAAAACGCGGCAAAGAACTTGTAAGCACACCTGTTGCACAGGCATTAAATTCAATCAACCAGGAACGGATTCAGAACGGACAGACTGCAATTCCATTGTTTGAGCCTCAAAAACTTTCTGAAATCATTTCAGCCGTTCAGGAATTAAAACCGGATATTCTTGTCTGTTTTGCTTACGGCAAGATTTTCAAACCCGAATTTATGGCTCTGTTTCCAATGGGTGGAATTAACCTTCATCCGTCTTTGCTGCCGCTTTACAGGGGCTGTGCACCTGTGCCTGCTGCAATTCTGCATAAAGACAAAGAAACAGGTTTTACTGTGCAGCGTCTTGCACCCCAAATGGACAGCGGAAACATACTGCTTCAGACACGTTTTGCATTAAACGGCACAGAATATGCAGACGACATCTTGGAAAGAGCGTCTAAAGAAGGCGGCGGTCTTTTCCTTGACGTACTTGATAAACTTGAAAACGACACAGCAGAAGAAACAGTGCAGAAAGAAGAGAATGCAACATATTTCGGCATGCTCAAAAAAGAAGATTCTGCCATAAACTGGAATGACTCAGCTGAAGATATATGTGCAAAAATCAGGGCTTTTGAACCATGGCCCGGTGCATGCACAACAGCAAACGGAACACCGCTTATAATTCACAGAGCTTCGGTTTATAATGGGGATTTGGTTTTTGAAGACAAAGCACCGGGAACAGTCCTGGACTCAAATAAAAAAGACGGAATCTTTTTTAAAACAGGAAACGGTGTACTTGTGGTGCAGAATCTGCAGTGGCAGGCCAAAAAAGCAATGAACTGGAAAGATTTCATGAACGGCGCCCGCAATTTTATTGGTTCGGTCTGCGGTCAAAACCAAAATTGAACATAAAAATCTGTCTCTAAAATATGCTTGGAGATAATGAAACCACAAATTAGAATAACACAGCAGAATGCGGTTATTCATTTTATAAAGCTTGCGTTGCAAAGAACAAAAAGCATTTGCAGAACAGTTTTAAGCAACGTTTTATAAGGATAAATATGAAAAACAAAAAATCATTTTTTGGCATCAGTATTTCTGATGCAGCAGAAAAAATGCAGCAAAGCGGACCTGCTTTTTTTCTTTATGCAGTTCTTGTAATTGTTTTCATGGGACTTATCTGCGTTGCAGTTTTCTTTGCATCTGTAAAAGGCGAAGAAGAAGTTATGGTTCCGCAGGTTGTCGGCAAAGACCTTAACGAAGCATTGCTTGAAATGCAGGTAAAAGAGCTTTATCCAAAAATTATTCTTCGATATTCAGACAACCCTGACGATAAAGGCATGATTTTAGACCAGACCCCAATCGCCGGTTCAATCGTAAAAGCCGGCAAGCGCATTAATCTTACTGTCAGCCGCGGCACTGTAGTTGATAAAGTTGAAGATTTTAAAGGCTGGAATGTTGATGACGTAAAAAGTCATTTGAAAACACTTTTTACGGCAATGTCAAAACCGCTCATCACTTTGTCAGAACCGCTTTATGAATATAATTCCGCAGAAGCAGGCACTGTTCTTTCTCAAAATCCTCCGGCAGGCACAAGCATTACAGACCCGATTACACTCAAGCTTGTAGTCAGCCGCGGTCCTGAAAATTCAAAAATAGAAGTTCCAAACATTGTTTCGCTTTCACTTCGCGACATTTACAGCAAAATGGCTTCAACCAGCCTGATTTTTGACTTTTCAGCAGGCGAAGCAGAAGGAAATGAACCGCAGGTTATTTCTCAAATGCCAATTGCAGGTGAAGTCCTTGCAAAAAACAGCCGTGTAGAAGCCGTCATCGGATTTCCTGCTTCAAAAGGTTTAGGTTCAACAGTTTACGGCATATTCAAGCAGACACTTCCGGAATATGCATACCCATTAAAAATGGAACTGATGGCTCTGCCGCCTTCTGGTGGAAATGCATCTTCAATCGTAAAATTTACACATATGGGCGGCAATTTGACGATTCCATATGCCGTTTCAAAAAATACTGTGCTTATTCTTTATGTTGAAGGCAAAGAAATTGCACAGATTACAGTTCGTGCAAAAGAAGACTAAAAACCAAAAACTGCCCGGAACAGCAGTTTTCGGGCAGACTTTGAAAAATGTTTTAAGGCAAAGGCAATAAATTTTTTCCCTGGCCTTTATACATTAAGACGAAAAATTCCAGTAAAACCGTTTGCAATATAGAAATTTGCAGACGGTTCATTTTTTATTTTATGGAGCAAAGTTTATGATGCGCTCAAAAGTCTGTTTAAGCCTTACAGGTTCAACACTTGCAGAAAATTTGACGATTCTAGACAAATACCGCAAATGGATTGATGTAGCAGAACTTCGCGCAGATTATTTAAACCCGGACGAGCGGCTTCAAATAAGAAAATTCCCGGAACTTGCAAAAATTCCATGTATTTTGAGCATACGGCGTGCCATAAACGGTGGAAAATTTACAGACGGAGAAGCAGCAAGAACAGTGCTTTTTGCACGCGGCATTGCATTTGCAAATCAAGACAGCCGCAAAAACTTTGCTTATATTGATATAGAATCGGATTTTAATGTTCCAAGCATTCAAGACGCAGCACTTGCATTTGGCACGCGCATAATAAGAAGTTCATATATAAAAGAAGAACCGATAGGGAATCTCTATCAAAGAATCAATAAACTGCGTGTTGCAGGTTTTGAAATTCCAAAAATTTCATATGAACCAAGAAATCTTTCTGATATTACTCAGCTTTTCCATCAGGCAAAGCAGCTTAAAGAATTCGACCAGATTATTGCCGTCAGAGGACAGCTTGCACTTCCAAGCCGCATTCTTGCTACAAAACTTCATTCTCTTTTGACATATACGCTGCCGCGCGAGCTTTTAGATGAACAGCATCCGCATGGCGGCATTGATCCTATTTCTCTTTCTGAAATTTATAATTTCAATTCAATTGACGACAAAACAAATGTTTTTGCAGTTACAGGCTATCCTATGCTTCATACGCTGAGTCCCAAAATTCATAACGAAGCATACAAAGCTCACAACATGAACAATATTTTCATTCCGCTTAGAGCACAAAAAATTGAAGAATCAATTGAATTTGCAGAAGAGCTTTCTGTTAAGGCAATAACCATTACAAGTCCTTTTAAAAATTCTGTAAAAGACTTTGTTCCAACAATTGATGAAAATGCAGGATATTCATCAACATGCGATTCCATCGTCCGCGAAAATGACCTGTGGAGCGGTCATAACTTTTGTGTAAAAGCTTTAACTGAAACACTTTGCGAATTCATCGGACGAAAAAATCTTTTCGGTTTAAAAGTTGCAATCATTGGAGCCGGTTCAGAAGCAAGAACCGCAGGATTTGTCGTAAAATCTCTGCGTGGCAAAGCCTGCGTCTTCAATAATCCTATCAGCCAGGCAAAAAAAATTGCAGAAATGTATGGCTTTAAATATTCTTCGCTTACAGAAGAATCCATAGATAAACTCAGCGATTATGCAGATTTAATCATTCAAACAAAGGCAGAAAACGCAGACATCATGCGTTTCAGCGGTCTCGACACTGTTTATGACCCGATTCCATTTTATGAATTTACAGGCAATGAATATGTCTTTGACTGCACATATAATCCTCAACAAAATCCATTACTTGTGCGTGCCGAAAGGGCAGGCTGCAACACGGCAAATTCTTTTGACATGATTCAAAGACAAGCAAAGGCACATTTTGAGCTTTTTACGGGAGTTCCTTATGACAAACAAGACTCTGACACAGAGTGAACAAAAGGCTTTAGTTGGCAAATTTGCAATTGACCAGCTTATTGAACAAAAACGTATTTTTTCCGGCATGAAAATCGGACTTGGAACAGGTTCAACAGCAATGCCTGCAGTTGAACGTCTGGCAGAACGCATAAAAGACGGAACTTTGAAAAATATTTCCGCAGTTGCAACAAGTTTTCAGACAACAATTGCATGCGAAAATCTTGGCATTCCGGTTTTTTCTATGAATGCAAAAGAAATAGGCGGACACCTGGATCTTGCAATCGACGGTGCAGATGAAATAAACCCCAAAAAACAGCTTATTAAAGGCGGCGGTGCAGCACTTCTGCTTGAAAAAATCGTTGCATACAATGCAGACAGTTTTGTAATTGTTGCAGACCAGTCAAAAGATGTTTCTTCAATCGGCACTGTTTTTGCACTGCCGGTCGAAATCATTGCAGAAGCACGTGTGCCTGTAATCAGAGAACTTGAAAAACTCGGTGCAACATGCACACTACGCCAGGGCGTAAAAAAAGCCGGTCCTGTAATTACAGACAATGGCAACCTTATTCTTGACCTTTTGTGGAAAACTGCACCAGATGCAGCAGAAATGGAAGCAAAAATAAACACAATTGTTGGTGTTGTTGAAAACGGCTTTTTCTGCAAAAACATTCCGACTGTTTTTGTTGCACATGCAGGCGGCACAGTAACAGAACGATAATCTGAGCAAAACAGCACATAAAGATTCTGTACAGATTTTTATAAAAAAGCCCCCGCCAGACCTTGAACCGCATTTTTATAAGTTCAGCATCTGCCGGGGGCTTTTTCGTCTTATTCTACAGATTAAGACTTATCTGTCAGTTTCCTTTGTTTTCGTTGCTGATGTTAAATTCTCTTATAAGACAGACATATTTCTTTTCTGACTTTGGAACAGCAACAGTTTTTCCTTTTTTGAAATTCAAATAAAAAGCATTTTCGCTGTTAACTTTTGCAACATTGCTTGTCCAGTAAGTTTTGTCCAAGAACAACGGAGCATTAATATAATTAAGTGCAGAATTTACTTTCTCGCTTTCTTCCATCAAAAGATTGAATTCTTCAATTGAAGGAATGAACCAGTCACCTAAGCCGCCTTCATTATAGTTTTTTGCATAAGCCCATGCAGGATAATTTTCAATATCATCGCCCCATTTTTCAAATTCGTTATAAAAAGAAACAGCATTCAAGTGACCGTTTTTGCCGGATGTTTTATCTTCTATCATGGCATGAACTTTTTCAGCATAACCAGCTGCATCTGCAAGTGCCCATTCAAGATCTTCTTTCTGAACGATAGCTACACCAAGAGCCGTGTCTCTGGCAAGTTTATTACCTTTGAAAATAACGGCAACAGGATTGTTATTTTCGTCTACGACTATATCGCCAACCTTAAAAAAAGTTTCTGTTGCAGCTTTGTAAACAGGTTTGTAAAAAGAACTGACTTTAAATTCCTTGCAGAAAGCAAATTCTGCCATAAACAATATTGCAAGAAAAATACCAAGCTTTTTTTTCATTTTTTTTCTCCGTTGTTTTAGTGTTAATTCATATAGAATCAACTTTATTATAACTCACGCTTTTTCCATGTCAAGAAAAAATATTTCGCTTTCGAATCATTCACACGATAATTTGAAGAATTCCAGGACAAAAGAATATAAAACCACTTATAACGGCTCTAAATGTAAAATCAATTTTTACGCTTTCAGAAACTTTTGATGAGTGCCGATGTTTAAACGCATATGAAACATACACGTAAAATCTGCTGTTTTTTAACTGTTTTTTTAACTTTTGCACAGGCAATTTTCTGCACACAGGCAGACCTTGGTTCTTACGAAGACACAATGCAGCTTGTGTGTACAATATCACCGGAATTTCAGGAACTGCTTGATTCAGACTTTTCTCAATATACAGACAGAGAACTGATTGAAGCTTTTATAACTGTGAGCAGCAATAATGACCGCAAAGATGAACTGCTTGCATTTTATGAAGAACAGGCAGAACTTTTTGACGAAGCAGTTGCAAACGCAGTTGCTCCAGAAGTTTTTGAAGATAAATCATATGAATCACAGTATCTGCTGGCAGACACAATCAATCAGCAGATGCACCGAATTTTTCTGCGCCGCTATAACAAAAACAGCTTTATTTTTTCAGATTTGAAAGATACACAGACTTATGACTGCGTAAGCGCATCTTTGCTTTATGCGGCTTTATTGACAAGGTGTGGAATTGCCTGCGAGCCGATTGAAACAAGCGACCACGTTTTAATTAAAGCCTTGATAGATTCCAAAGATGTTTTTGTTGAAACAACCAATTTTTACGGTTTTGATCCGGGAAGCAAAAAAGAATTTCAGTCAAATTTTGGAAAATCTACAGGTTTTACTTATGTTGCACCTGGAAGATACAAGCTTTTTGATAACATTCCAATAAAAAAACTGCTTGCGCTTGTTGTTCAAAATGATGTTTTCATCAAAACAAAAGAGAAAAGATACATTGAAGCTACAAATCTTGCATATATTCTGAACATTCTTCGTGATGATGAATCTGGTCAAAACAGCTACACATCTGCACTGACAAACCTTTCAAGCTACATGTCGCGGGAAAACAACAAAAAAGGCCGTTACGAAGAATCTTTTAAATGGATTCAGGATTTGCCGCAGACACAAAATAAACGTGCTCTTTTAAATAACACATATCTTGCCGCTGTAAATGCAGCAGAAAAAGCAGATGACTATCAGATTGGCTATGATGCGCTGGCAACTTCTTTAAATTATGGCGTTACACAACAAAACGGCGAATACATCCGTTTCAGACTTATGCTGACAAACAATCTGACAGTTAAATTTATTGATGCACAGAAATTTGATGATGCACGCAAGCTTTTGTTTTCTGAACTGGATGCAAATGTTCTTTCAAAAACAGACATCCTCAAACTTTACAGAAGCGTAACCGTAAAAGAAAGCAATCTGCTTTATAACAAGAAAGAATACAAAAAAGCCATTGAAACAACTTTAGACTGCCTTGAATATATGCCTAAAGACAAAGTTCTTGTTTCAAATTTAAAAGTTTATTACACAGGCTATGTTGAATATCTTAAAACAAACGGAAAACCTTCGGAAATCCGCAAAGTAGTTGCAGAAGCACAGGAAAGATTCCCAACAGAAAAAGCTTTTCAAGATTTAACCGGCGAAAATTTTCCGCAGTAAACTTCAGGTTTCGCGTTGGGGTTGTGCTGCAAATTTGGGAGAATTCGGCGAAACCTGCCAGTTTGTTTTTCGCAGATTTGTCAGTTTTTGCGAAGCAAAAATCTGACTGTTTTCGCCAAATAGCCCAAAGTATGTGATTAACCCAAAGCGAAAACCAAACTGGTGAAGACAGGTGTGCGGCTATCGCCGTTAGCAAATGCGAATGACAGAAAACAAAATTTTCGGCGTTAGCAAATGCGAACTGTCAAAAAGACATCTTTTTGGGTCGTTAGCATTTGCTAATTGACAAAAAAGACATCTTTTTGAGCCGTTAGCATTTGCTAATTGGCAAAAAAGACATCTTTTCGGGCCGTTAGCATTTGCTAATTGTGCAAAAAGACATCTTTTCGGGTTATTAGCAAATGCTAATTACGGTTTCGCTTTGGGGTTGTGCTGCAAATTTGGGCTAAATCTAACAAAAGTATGTGGTAGCCCTCCAAAGCGAAAACCAAACTGGTAAGGACTGGTGCGAAATGTTGCTTGTTTTGGGTTTCGCTTTGGGATTGGTTCTACAGATTAGACTGCAGCCCGCGAAACGCTGTAGTTTTTGCAAAGCAAAAACTACAAGGAACTTATCTGCTGTGGATTGCTGCACTATAAATTACTCATTCTTCAGGGATTTCTATGAATTTGTTTTCATCGCTCATATAAGCCCTATATAAATAAACACAATAATTATCAGTATATTTTGCACATACCTCTTCAGCAGAATCATCTTTAGTCCATGGCAATGAGTTCAATAGTCTGCAAAATTCATTGTAATTATCCAATATAGAAAAAACATCATTATAATTTGTACCTGTTGCTTTACAAATATCCTTTATCCTTATATAGCCATGCCCCCTCTTTTCATTGCTAACAGGATTAAAGTCTGTACAAGAAAATTGCACATCATTAATATGACTTATTCCACTCCATTTATTAAAAGTTAAATCGTCTTTAACACCTCTAAAATATATTTCATGTCCATTTTTTAGCTTCAGTATAAAATTATAGCCAAAAGTATCATTACTGGCATCAAAATCGTAAGATTCTGCTAACGGATGTTTTAATATTTTAGTTTCAAATGACTCATGACTGCCCAAAGGAAAAGCGCTGAAGCAAATTATTAATAGAATAACAGAAATAATTATTTTTTTCATTTAATTGCATCTCCTTATCCTGAGCATGAATTACTTTTGTGTTCTTGTAAACAAAGCGTTTTTGCGTTATGCTTTTTTGCATGGCTTATGAAGTAACAGCAACACGCCGCAGACCTCAGACTTTTGAAAGCCTGGTCGGTCAAGAATTTGTTGTGGCAACACTCAAAAATGCAATTGAAACAGGCAAAATTGCTCATGCATATCTTTTCTCTGGTCCTCGTGGATGTGGAAAAACTTCCAGTGCACGAATTCTGGCAAGAGCATTAAACTGCGAAAAAGGCCCGAACGCCACTCCTTGCGGCGAATGTAACACTTGCCGCGAAATTGCACGCGGCACAAGCCTGGACGTCATTGAAATTGATGGTGCTTCAAATACAAGCGTAAACGACGTGCGTCAGATAAAAGACGAAGTCCTTTTTCCACCGAACAGTTCACGTTACAAGATTTATATAATTGACGAAGTTCATATGCTTTCAACAAGTGCTTTTAATGCACTGCTAAAGACAATCGAAGAACCGCCGCCATATGTCATTTTCATTTTTGCAACAACTGAACTGCACAAAGTTCCGGCAACAATAAAAAGCCGCTGCCAGCAGTTCAATTTCCGTCTTGTTGCACCAGAAGTCGTAAAAAACCTGCTTGCAGATGCAGCCGCAGAAATGAACATAAAAGCCGATGACGAAGCCCTTTACTGGATTGCAAGGGAATCAACAGGTTCTGTACGCGATGCTTATACACTTTTTGACCAGGTTGCGGCTTTTTCAGGCGATCACATAACTTATGAAAAAATCCGCGATAAGCTTGGTCTTGCAAGCACAGACCATCTTAATGAGCTTTGCGAACTTTTTATTGACGGCAACAGCGGAACAGCTTTAGAAAAGCTTGATTCAATATTGCAGACAGGTGTTTCAATCGACCAGTTTATAATCAATTTTGCAGATTATTTAAGAAACCTGCTTTTAATTCAAAGCGGTGTAACTAAAGAATCTCTGCTTGGCCGCTCTTCTTCACGGTTTTCTCAAAAAGTTCTTGCAAACTGGGACGCCATAAGACTTGAACGGGCTCTTTCAATGTTTCTGCAGCTCTTTAGAGATGTGCGCTATTCACTTTCGCCACGTTTTGAACTGGAACTTGCACTTTCAAGACTTACATATCTTTCGGGTTATGTTTCTCCTTTTGAAGTCAAAAAAGCTGTTGATTCTGCAAGAAACCTTCTTGCTGCCGGTGCAAAAATGGAAACACCGAACATTCAGGAACTTCCTCAAGGAGGAAACCGCCCTTTAGCCCAATGCGGTTTCAGCACAACTAAACCTGAAACCGCACCCGTAACAGCAGCAAATACAAACCCTTTTGAACAGATAAGACGGAATATAACAGAAGTTCGTCCGCAGCAATCTTTTCAGCAGGTTCAGCAGATGACTCAACCTGTACAGCAGACCTTGCCGCAGTTTCAGCAGCCAGTTCAAGCCGAAATTCAGCAGAACCATGTTCAAAATCAGCCGGTTAATACTTTTGCTGCAGAACAAATGGAAACCCGCAAAATTGAACCTGCTGCACAGACAAATGCCGCACCACATCAAAATCAAATGTCTTACGGCAACTTTTCTCAACCGCAGAAACCTGCACCGCAAAACAGACCGAATTTTCAGATTAACATGCAGGAAGCTTCTTTGGCTTTTGACCAGGCAGGAGAAGAACCACCGAAATCTTCTAACCGGCAGAATATGGCAAACAGCCATGCAGCCCCGATACAGCCTGCACCTGCAGCACCGCAAACAGTGCCTGCTGCACAAAATTACAATCAGCAGACCTTGCCGCAGGCGTCCGGGTATGAAACATTCCACACAAATCAGAACGCACAAATCAACGTTCCGCAGGCACAAAATGTACAGAATGTTCAAGCTGTTCAATACCAGGCACAGGCAGCACAAACTGAACAGCGTGCTCAATTTGTACAGCAGACACAGGCCGTGCAGAATTTTGGAACAGCCTTGCAAAACAACCAGCCGGACGAACCTTATTTTTCACAGTATGAACCTTCAGAAGATTCAGAAGAAATAGAAGAATATCAAGATGATTTTGACAATTCGGCTTCTGCTCTTCAAAGTTTTGACCCTTCTGAAAACAGGCATGAAGAAACAAGCCAGCCAGAACAGGCACTTTCTTCAGATGATTTTGACGCTTTTCTGCACGAAGGAATTGAACAGATTTCGTCTGAAAAAACACTGATTGGAACTGCTTTATTAAATGCAGTCCGCTGGTCATTTACTGGAAATAAGCTGACTTGTTTTATTGAAAAACCTTTTTTGAAAAACCAGATTGAACCTGAAATTCATTACATCAGTTCAGTTTTTTCAAAACTAAAAAACAGCAATGTTCAATTTGAAGTTCAGCTTGAAAAAGCAGCATCTGCAAACGATGCTGCACAGGAACAGGTACCAAAAGAAGTTGAACTTCTTTGCCATGTTTTTAAAGGAACGCAGGTTTCTTAAACTGAACTTTTCAAAAACTCAAAACAGCAGATTTTCAAATTTAAAGCAGTCTGCTATATTGAAAATGCAAAAAATAACAGAACACTAAAATATATTTTTAGAGATGATATAAATCTTAAGGGGAAATTATGAATTTTAATCCATTCGAGCTTTTGAAAAACACACAAAACCTTCAGCAGCAGTTCGGAAAAGTTCAGGAAGAACTTAAAGCAATGTCTGCAACAGGCGCTTCGGGCGGCGGCATTGTAAAAGTTACTGTAAATGGACAGATGGAAATCACTTCACTTCAAATAGACCCGATTGCAGTTGATCCACGCGACGTTGCAATGCTTCAGGATTTAATAATTGCTGCTCATCGCGATGCACTTGCAAAAATCCGCGAATCAATTACAGAAAAGCTCGGACCATTAGTCGGCGGTTTGAACATTCCAGGATTAAACGCATAAAATGAACGCTCTTGAAGATTTAACAGAATCATTTTCCAGACTTCCCGGAATCGGCAAAAAAAGCGCCGCCCGCATTGCAATACACATTCTAAAAACAGACGAATCGTTTGCCCAAAATCTTGCACAGCAGCTTTTAACTTTGCATGAACGCATTCATCCTTGTCCTGTCTGCGGTGCATACACCGAAAAAGACATCTGCTCAATCTGTGCAGATCCTCTGCGCGACAGAAATCTTCTGTGTGTTGTTGAACAGCCTCAGGATGTACAGACAATCGAAGCCTCAAGAGAATACCACGGTCTTTTTCATGTGCTTGGCGGTGTCATTGCACCTCTTGAAGGCATTGGACCAGAACAGCTTTCGTTTAACGAGCTTGTTGAACGTGTAAAAAACGAAAATATTCAGGAAGTCATCATTGCAACAAACCCGACAATAGAAGGCGACACCACAGCACTTTATGTGCAGAAACTGCTTTCAGAATTGAATGTTTCAGTTTCGCGCCTTGCTTCAGGTCTTCCTGTCGGCGGCGACCTTGAATATGCAGACAAACTTACACTTCAAAGAAGTTTCCGCGGAAGAATTTCTTTAGGAAACTGAAACAGGCATATTTTTGCACATAAAACAGCCTGAACCTTTGCGAATTTCATAAATTCTCAAGGGCTTAAGAAAAAAGCCGATAGACTAGATATGAGTATAATTACCCCAAAATGCCATTTCTGCACAGAATGCAAAGGCAATGGCTGTATTTCTGAACTTCCCGGTACAGGCGGAATCCGTAAAAACATCAATTTTCAATTAAACTGCAGCGACTGGGACATTTATCCTAGAAACGAAGTTTCAGATGAAGAACTTTTTAAATATAATCCTCCGGCATTAAGACTTGCACCAATAACAGGCGGCTGCGAAAATGTCGGTTATGCTATTGAAGAACAGTTTTATTTTGACATGATAGAAGCATGCTGCCGTGCAAACATTCCATTGAGCATTGGTGACGGCTGCCCTGACATAAAACTAAAAAGCGGAATTGCAGCTGTTGAAAAACAGAAAACAAAAGCTGCCGTTTTTATAAAACCTTATGCAAATCAGAAAATCATTGAAAGAGCACAATGGGCTTCAAACATTGCTGAAATAATCGGCATCGACATAGACGCTTACAATATTATTACAATGCGAAATCTTGTAAGCCTTGAAAAAAAGAATGCAGAACTTTTAACAGAAATAAAAGATTATGCAAACAACGTGTTAAAAGTGCCTTTTGCCATTAAAGGCGTTTTTACAACACAAGACATTGAACTTGTAAAAACACTGCACCCGGATATAGTCGTCATTTCAAACCACGGCGGAAGAGTTGACAACCGCACGGGCAGCACAATTGACTTTCTGGCAGAACATCACAAAGCTTTGAAAAAATCATGCGGAGAAATCTGGATTGACGGCGGCATAAGAAAAAAGCGCGACATTTATGTTGCTTCTTATTTTGGTGCAAAACAGGTAATGATTGCCCGTCCGTTTATAAGCGCTTTATGCAAAAACGGTCTTGACGGCGTAAAAGATTATATAGAAAAAACTTACAGAAACTGCTGAAATCAATGGAATTGCAGCAGAAAGCAGATTTTTGAACTTGCAGCATGAATGAACTGCCCCCGTTTTGTGAATTTACGGGGGCTTTTTTTATGGTCATTTCAGACTGGCTTCAGCTGAAGGTTTTTAAGGCAAAAACAGCATTTTTTCAGCTTTCATTTTCTTCAGAAACATCATTTATAGAGAGTTTTCCTTAAATTTAAAGGTTAAACACTTCTCACATCTTGCAAATTCTTCTATATGGAAGTAAATTGAAGTGTACGGGTCTTTTTTATCAGGCTGATGAAAAATGAATTTTTTAATTCAGAAAGTTTATGCTGCTAAAAAACATAACCAAAAGTATTAGACATTCTGCACTCGTCCACATCAATTTGAACTTTTTCAGAAACTTATTTCGTTAATATTTTTTAGGAGGATATATGTCCAGAAAAAAACAGTCGATGGACGGTAACCAGGCAGCAGCTCACGTAGCTTATGCTTTTACAGAAGTTGCCGGCATCTACCCAATCACACCGTCTTCACCAATGGCCGACTTTGTTGACCAGTGGTCAGCAAACGGTCAGAAGAACATTTTCGGTACACAGACAAAAGTTATCGAAATGGAATCAGAAGCAGGTGCAGCCGGTACAGTACACGGTTCTCTTGCAGCTGGTGCTTTAACAACAACTTTCACAGCATCACAGGGTCTTCTTTTGATGATTCCTAACATGTACAAAATTGCCGGTGAACAGCTTCCTGGCGTTTTCCATGTTTCAGCACGCTGTGTTGCCAGTCAGTCTTTGAACATTTTTGGTGATCATTCTGACGTATATGCCTGCCGCCAGACAGGTTTTGCAATGCTCGCAGAATCAAACCCACAGGAAGTTATGGATTTGGCTCCTGTTGCTCACCTTGCAGCAATCGAAGGAAAAGTTCCATTCTTAAACTTCTTCGACGGTTTCCGCACATCTCATGAAATTCAGAAAATTGAAACTTGGGATTATGAAGACCTTAAAGAAATGTGTG